>CAIWTN010000120.1 GCA_903915625.1 uncultured Pseudomonadota bacterium
CATGATTATCTGCGCTATGTACACCACTATGGGTTTTTTATTTATTATCCTTGCTCCGGTGTATAACGGCCTAGCTCTTGCCCTTGCTATGGAACACTTGGCATTGGCCTATTTTTCCTGGGGACCAGGTCATCCGGATAGCCGCACTTTGTCGTGGATGTTGATCCTCTTATCATTCGATTCTTTTGCTGTTGGGTTTCATATCCTGAATTATCAAAGGATGCGACGCCATGCAGCTTTAGAACTGTCCGCGCACGAACTTCAAATTCAGAACGAACGCTTGAGAGTCGAGTCGATTGAAAAAGACATGCGACTAGCCCAACAAATTCAGGATTCGCTGTCCCCGAAATCGGACACCATCAGCTCGGGACGCACTACAGTGAAATTCTTTCATCGGAGATACGACATACTCGGCGGCGATTGGATGGGCGCCCGCATGCTCACTAATAATGATTTAGTTTTGGCTGTAGCCGATGTCTCAGGCAAGGGAATTGCGGCATCAATAGTCGCGCAAGCCATTCACACCTTATGGGTGCAAGCACTGGTGCAGGAGACTTTTGACCCCGAAAAATGGCTACATGATGTAAATAATACTTTAATTATGATGGGACACACCGAGCTTCATACGGCCACTATTGGACTAGCGCTCTTAAACGAACACCGCGTTACTTATTATTCCTGCGGACACGTGCCGCTTTTCTTGATTAAGAAAACAAATAAAACTACTGAATATGTGCCACTTTTATCTCGAGGAAATCTGGTCGGTTTTACTAATGAGCTCGACCTCAGACCAGTGTCCGCTGCATGGGACCAAAGCGGCACAGATTCTATCCTACTAGGTACGGACGGCATCTTTGACCGGGGTGCAAGGACTAAGATGGAAAAGATAGACGATTTGCTAAAAGACATTGAGGCAAATGGCTCAGCTGCGCTTAACAAGGATGACGTTCGCGACGATAAGTTACTGATTTGGGTCAAGCGAGCTGCGTGACCTAAACAGGGTAGTTTATTTGCGACTCGCGCCGAAAACTCGTCCCAAGTATTCCTCAAGTTTATTAAATGAACCGGTCCAGCCCTGTGTCATGCCTGCTCTCGCGTTGATGAATGTCTCTAGTTCCTCAGGCAGCACAGTACCATGAGGCTCCCAGCTTAGATTCACTCGCGTTTGATCCGGATTTTCTTCTGCAAAAGTGACTGTCCACCACTCTGCTAACTGCCTGGGATCGCTCCATGCGTCCCAAACGGCCTTAATTGGAGCATCACAAAGACGGATTATTTTGATGTCCGTAGTCTTTAAATCGTAGGTCATGGCAGCTCCCTAAATACCATTAATGTCACCCACAACTTAGCTAGGATATCGTGATTACAACTACCAAGCCAACCGGACCCTTAAATTAGCTTAATACTGTGAAAGGCTCGTCAACTTACATCCACTTGTCTCCCTTCATGCCACTAAAGTAGTTGTAACAAAACGCCGATCAACAAGTGGACAGCCATGTCGGAGGCATGAAAATACATGGGAATCAGTGGATTATTTCGACCATTATCAAATGGCGGCTATAAGCGCATGGGTCAGAGATTTACTCCCAAATTCATCGGGCGCCTGGCAAAAAACACAAGAGATTCTGTTGCTGATTCTTTGAATCGATCCCTGGACACAACCATCACATTACCAATCAAAGCTGACGTGTTAATTGATACAGTTATCAAAACCACAGTCGAAGCTCTGATCGACATCGTCCTCGACGAAAGCAGCTTAAAGCTAAGTAGATTAGTGGCGCATCTGGACGAAAGTCTACATATCAAAGAGGATCTTGATGTAAATATAGATATCCCTCTGGCAGCGACGGTTAAAGCCTATAACATGGTCAACGTCCCAGTTGCTGCGACAATACCGTTGGCAATGAAGGTTCCGATCGATCATCATGTCAAGATCAGTGCCAAGATCACTCCTCAAATTGAGAAACTCTCGGCCCCATTACATAAGGTGCTGCACATTCCAATAGCGTTGCCTATAAAGCAGCACATTCAAATAGATACTAAGATCACGATACCGCTCCGAAATCTGATCGCTGCTCAATTTGCTGCGATGTCTCAGCGTCGGAGACCGCAATGAAGTATGCGTCGTCCTGAATCAATCTTTCCCGTAAGTGTTGCTATTTAATCTGCTTACGAAGCGGCAAAAGATTCCATAGTCGCGGCTCACGTAGATAAACACCGAGCCAAATCAGTATCCCAAGAGTAGCCTGCATATACACGGGCTGATCCACGCGCAGATGCGTGAGTATAGCTCCGCCAAGATAGCCTGTAAAAAGTATGGCCCCCAATATCGATGTTGCTGGAATCAAATAAGTGAGTAAACAGATTCCCTCTAGAATAGCAATTGGCCGTAAAATCGAAGCTGGAAGGCCAATACCTGCCATTTGTTCGACGATTTGGGGATAAAACGTTTCAGGTAATAATTTAACCAATACGTTAAATGCGAAGAATGAGCCTAGCAAGGACGATAAGATAATTCCGGCCCAATGCAGCTTTTTACTTTCCATGATTTTTTCTCACTTCGTCCATAAGTTAATAAGCTGATCCAATACCTTACCCCAACCCGCGTGGAAGCCCATTTTCTCATGCTGTGCGCGGCCGACTTCGGCAGTATGGGCCACTACAGCTCTGTACAATGTGCCCTCATCAGTCTTGGTCAAATCTATCGAAAATCAAATGACGCTTGGAATCAATTTTAAGATCCTCTGTCATCCGAGCCTTACTGATTCAGAAATGATGCTGATATGCAGAGGATTTTAGCATGCTCGCGAGAAGAAACCGATTTTATTCTGGCAAGTCAAATCCTCGGGCAAAAAATCTCTAGCCTCAATTGCGATATCTCAAGCAGAAGTTTCCCGAAGTCCGAGCAGCCTAGTGTTTACTAAAGAGTGAACCGCAGCCCACCCACGGCCCCAATCTTGCGGTAATAGTAAGCACCCGGCAGCTCGCCGGTCTCGTCAACGCCAATTGAGGCTTCGGTAAAGGTAAGACCACCCTCAAGTATTAGTTGCCAATACTGAGCTGGAGCGTTTGGCTTCTGGCTGACTGGCAAGAAACCTATCTGGAGACCACTCGAAAGCGCGTAGTATGGAGCAAGCGGAGCAAGCCCAGCTACCGATTGTAAAAATTCACTGGTGCCGTAACCAATTAACGGATTTGTCCCGGTGCTACCAGGGCCGACTGCGCTTGGCTCAAATCTAAATCCACCCAAAGCATTTATCCGCCGATTCAGGTGGAGAATAACTCCGCTACGCACAGCAATTGTGTCTTGAACGTCGCGGCGTTGTTTTTTTAGGCTAACCAAAGAAATGGTTTCTTGCGATGAGTCCTGACGCGTGTAGCGCAATTCACCCATCAGCGTTAAGCGAGGTATGAGATGTAATCGGATGCCAGCTAATCCTGAGCCAAACGAGGTCTGAGAGTTCAGGCCGGATGTTAGTGACTTAACCGTCGCCTGTGAGTCATCGCCCTGCAAAAGTGGAGACTCAACTTGCAGATCCGCTTTCATCATCTGCAAAGCAGTTGCTGCGAAGCCAAGCCCAACGCGCCCACCTGCAAATTCAATCCGTGCACCGATATTGGCATTCGCAATGGACCCAGTGCCGCTCACTGTTGCTAATGGTGATCCCTTTTCGGCTTCGGTCATTACAGCGGTGAACCGTGCGGCAATATATTCGCCGCCAAAACCAATGCCAAATTGGTCATTGAAGCGATAACCCATGGCTAAATTAGCAACACCGAGTAACTCTGCCTTGATTTTGGCATTAAGATAAAATGGCTGATTGAGAAGGATCACAGGCAGCTTCTTCTTTTCAATCTCGAACTTATAGGGCACAGGAGGAATGACAAAACCACCTAGGCCTAACTTGGGGGTTGGCTTAAAAACTAAACCCGGTCGGGTGGTTGGTATGCTTATCCCATTATTATTTACTGTAATTGGGTCCAGCCCAGGGTAGCGCACGGCAATAGTCTCTGATTTTAACACCTCGCCCATAGCAGCAAAGCTTGTGTTAGGCAGAAACGAGGCATTCGCGGGATTATCTCCCACTGCCTCTGCGTTGTTTATAGCAGCCGAGAAGTCACCAAGTAGTGGAGTACCAAATGCATGGCTGCCATCTAACCAGAGCAGTAGCGCAAGCGCTGCTATAAGCTCGTAGGAATTAAAATCACGTAAAACAAAGGCTCGTAAGCCCAGTATCGACAGCCCCGCCTTGGACCGGCAACGTCCCTGTCTACACCTAGACAAACTTAACCTCCGCTGAAGTTGTATTCCTTCACTGTCAGCGTAATCGTAACTTCACCGACCAATTCAGCCAAACTATCGGCTGACTTACCTTCAATGAACCCATTGACGCCTTCGAGAGTGATGATGATCTTTGGAATCATAATCGGCCGCGTATTCCAGCGCCACTCCCATTTTTTAAAAAGCAGACCATATTTTGACGGAACCCCTTGGAAGCCGTCAGTTTCCATGGTCCAGTGCATGACTTTATCGAAGCCCTTGGTGAGATATTTATTTTGATAAAACCCGTCCACTTCAAGGACCTTGGTGGTAAAGGTGCCTTCGGCTTTGAGTGGCTGGCCACTCTCCGGTTTGGCCACTGTCACAGTAGAAGGAGTGACACGACTCAGTCCAGCAAACTTGCTCGTATCCTGAACTATCGGTCCGACTATGAACGGCCGTGGTGGATCGAAAGTGGCACCGGCAATTTCGGCGATAGACAGAATTTGGCCGTCGCTTGACAACTTATCTAAGCCAACGGATGACGCCGCTCCCTTCAGCTGACCATTTAGTAACTTCGCAATATCTAGAGTCAGCGAGGCACATGTGGCTTTAGAATCGCGAAGGCCGAAGGTAAAGTCACCCATGATATCCATGGTAATTTGCCCTTCGCATGGCTTCGCTCCAGACGCAGTCTCGATATCCAAAAAATAGGTTGCCGTTGCTACCGGCTTTTTGGAATTAGCGTCCTCTGCTAACTTCCCGTTGGCAGAAGATACTGCACCAGAGAAGGTTCCTTTCTTTTGCAAATTACTGGCAGATTTCACTAAAGCCTCGTCGGCACTATAACAGCTTACGGCGAGACTCCCGGAAAGCAAAATGATTGTTAATAAGCCATAGTTCATGATTTATCCCCAACCTTAATGAGCGTATCCACCATGGTCTTGAGTCCGGTACCAAATACCTGGTTTATGGCTTTATCAAGCGGCCCAGTTAAGCCGATGTTGTAGATTTTCATATTCACGCCCATATCGAGGTAAATATCTTTCGCATATGGGATGGCTAAAAAAACAACATCAAAGGACTGCAGGAAAGATTTTTCGTAGGAAGGATACGGCTTCGGTGTCGATATCGTCACAGCGATGCCGTTACTGAAGACTTTTCCATCGATCAAAATATCGTTTGCTACGTTGATTGCTCCCGAAAGTTCGATATTTAGCTTCACACTAAAAGTGAGCTCATCAAGGTCGAATTTTGGAGCCTGAGTGATTTTTATGACGGGCTTTACCAGATTTTCTAGCTCTTTAGTGGCACTCTCTGGCAGCTTCAACTCACCTACGGCCAACTGGTCTCTCTGTTTCATTAAATCGGAGAGAAGTGGCAAAAGCTGCGGAATTTGCTTGTTCAGCCAAATTTGCGTACGGATTGACTTAGAAAAAACATCAGCCTCAGCCTGATCAGCGGCTGTTTCACCACCCGGCAGATCATTGAATGTGAAAGCGCTTATTTTATCAAAATCTGTAGCTGTCAAACCTGCGCCTGCACAAGATGCAAGCTGCGGCAGCATACTTTTCGTGGTGGGTGCTTTCGCGCGGGCCCCTAGAGACTTGCAGATATCAGTCGCTATTGCACCAACCGATTTAGGGGCTTGACTGAAAAGGCTGGACACTTCAGACGCACGCTTCAACCGAGAGCCACAGCTGACTGACAGCAGCATGACTCCGAGCATGAAAATGTGTTTTGTCCTAAACATAGTCTAACCCTCAATTAGTCGCCTGAGGCCCTGCCGCAGCGGCACTAAAAGTCTCACCCCGACCACCATCTTGACTGACCTGGCCGAGCCCCTCCTGATTAGTCAAACTAATCGTGATGGTCGCGGTTATGTCTTTGCTCAATCCCATCAGTATTTGATTATCGATACCTTTGCTGTTCACAGTATTTTTGACAATCGGTGCAATCGTCTTCAGAAGACCACTCAGGGCTTCATCCGGGACCGATGTAATGACCGAGATCAGTTTGTCTGCGCGACCTTTCACTTCAATTTGTGTGATCGCGATTGGGGCGACACTCAAGCGAAAATTTAATTGGTCGAAGATCAGACCTTTGAGCGGGTCTAAACCCTCAAAACCCGATGCTGTAGTTGAAAAATACATGGACTTAGGAAAGGTGAAGCTCATTCCTGGAGGCTGATACGGAGTGTCATATTCCTTCATCTCCAGACCGAAAGTACCCTGATATGCTCTGCCGTCGAATGTTGCCGTAGTTGCAGAAGACGTACTTAGCTGTGCTAAATTTTCTTTTTTGCCCGCTAGCAAAGATGGGAACAAAGGTCGAGCGGGTTCGTAGCTCACTCCAAGTAGCGAAGTTAGAGCTAAAACATCACCGACTTTCTTGATCGGCAAACCCTCTCCCGTCGGCTTAGCTGCAAAGAATCCCCCAAGGAGTTTTGAAATGTCGATACTACTTTGAATCGCTGGACAATTGATCGGCTGCGAAGCTCCAATCACTAGAAGTTTACTAATATCGCCAGTTTTTAATGCCTCTGCAGATGGGTTGACTGCGAGATCGAGGGGACCGTTACAAGCTTCCAAGTGAATCAAATTGGCCAGGCCTAGAAAACCACCCGAACCATCGAGTCTTACCGTCACTTTGAATGATGCCTTCAGCGCACCGGATAAATCCGGTACAGCCAGCTCTCCTGGCTCGCCAGAATTGTCATCTTTATCGATTTCGGAAGGTGAATTGAGCGCTCCCCGTGCGGGTAGCGAAGCCCCGCCGAGTTTGCCGTTTTTGACGCCTTCAGGACTTTGACTCGAGCACGACGCCACTAAAGCGGCTAGAGCCAACCCAAAAATTGCTCGGAATTTGATGTAGAAGTCTTGGAACATCTCACTCTCACCCAGTCTGCCTAGCGCATGTCGCTTAGCGGAAAATTGCCTACCTTATTTACGTCCACACGCCCTTATCGGAACGTAAACATTAAAACTTTAGATGTTTTTTTGTTTATTACAAAAAAGCCGGACAACGGGCGCAGGGGGCAGGTTTCAAGATACTGTAATCAATAGATAAATTTTAAAATTCTATTCAGGCCAGCAAAGTATTGATTCTGGAGAACATTTCACTCGCCCAGGGCAAGCCCTTAAGTCACGTTAGGTGCTATAATAAATCTTAGAATTATTAACATAGGACGGACTGCCAATTATGCCTGGTCAGCTGACTCAATACCGAGTGGCCAAATTTGGCGGCAGCTCTGTCAAAGATCACACAGCGATTGAGCATGTGGCAGCCATTGTACAGGCTAACCCTAACGATCTAGTCGTAGTTTTATCAGCTATGACAAAGGTCACAGACCTTCTCTTAGGTGCCGCGCAAGCAGCTGTCAGCGGTGGTTCGTTTACGAATGAACAGAAGACCTTCCGCGAGCGCCACAAACAAGCAACTGCAGCACTCATTAAAAGCCAACAACGGCGAATCAGCATAGATGAACTCATCGATGCTGCTGCCGATGAGCTCGGAGCAATCTGCCACAGCCTTGCGACGCTGCGCGAACTTACGCCGCGGATTTTAGATATGACAGCCGCTCGCGGCGAGCGCATCCTGGCACAAATATTCTGCGAAATCATTCGGGATCGAGGAATCGACGCGGTCTATATCGATGCTACGCGACTGATTAAAGTTGAACGTCAGTACGGCTCACCTTTTCCAGATTTAGAAGCTTCGACGAAGAACGTCGAGGAGCTAATTCTCCCATGCTTAGAACGTGGTCAGTTAGTCATAGTTCCAGGGTTTATTGGTACAGGTAGTGACGGTGAACTTGTCACCCTAGGACGCGGTGGCTCAGATCTTTCGGCCACTGTACTCGGTCATTGTCTGAAGGCACGGGACGTGACTCTTTACAAAGAAGTCGACGGATTACTCACCGCTGACCCAAGACACGTCAAAGAGGCAAGAATAGTACCCGAGCTCCACTACCGTGAAGCTGCTGAACTAGCGTATTACGGCGCCAAAGTGCTGCATCCAAGAACCATTATCCCGCTGCTAAAACACCAAATTCCACTTTCGGTCCGAAGCACCTTTAATCCCAGCCAAGCAGGAACGCGGATTGCCGGAGATGTGCCGCCAGGCGCCTTTCCAGTCAAGGCTCTAACGGCAATTCTCGAGCAGTCCCTGATTGCCATCGAGGGTAAAGGTATGATGGGAGTGCCCGGAATTGCCGCTCGCACTTTTAGCGCCCTTGCACAGGCTGGAATCTCTGTATCAGTCATTAGCCAAGCCTCTTCGGAGGCTAATATTTGCTTTATAGTTCCGAGTGGAGAAGCACGGGCGGCCGTTAGATCCTTGAGAGAGACTTTTCGTTACGAGATCGATCACAAGTTAATTGATGATGTGCGCGCGACAGAGAATCAGGCTGTACTAGCCATTGTCGGACTGGGCATGCAAGGAACACCGGGAATTGCGGCGCGGGTATTCGCCGCGCTGGCAAGGGCCGATGCGAATGTGGAGGCGATCGCCCAAGGCAGCTCCGAACTCAACATCTCAGTTGTGATCGGCGAAGATCGCGTACCCGCCGCTCTCGCAAGCTTGCACCGAGAATTTAGGCTCGAGAAGCTTCGGGCAATGCCACCGCAGGCGGATGGCGACGTCCACCTGGCAATCTTCGGCGTCGGTCAAATCGGTCGTACGCTGCTCCGGCAGGTTACAGCTCAAGAGTCATATTTTCGCGACAAAATGCAGCTTAATCTTAACTGCATCGGTCTGATTGATACGTCCGGAGTCTTAGCGCGCGAAAGTGGCTTTACTCGGCGGGAAGTCGATGACCTGTTAATTTTAAAAGACCGCGGTATCCGAATCAAAGGCGATACCCATAAAAAGCGCCTGAGCCAAGCTGAGCTAGCCGCAGAGCTACAAAGTAAATTCTGGCAGCTGCCAGTTAAGAAGGGTGTGTTCGTTGACCTTACGGCAGACGACAGCGCCCCGATCATTCTCGATGCAATTCATGCTGGTTGGCACGTTGCCCTCGCGAATAAAAAGCCGCTAGCGGTCAAGCAAGAACAATTCGATGAATTGTTTTCCGTAGCCGCAGCTAAGGGAGTACAACTGCGCTATGAAGCGACCGTTGGTGCCGGGCTCCCAGTCCTAGATACCATCACTAAACTCAAGGAAGCAGGCGACGAAATAAAGACTATTCTAGGCTGTTTTTCTGGCACCCTAGGTTATCTCATGACTGAGATGGAACATGGCGCGAGCTTTTCCGACGCAGTGCGAAGAGCACACTCTCTTGGCTACACGGAACCGGATCCACGCGAAGATTTGAGCGGTATGGACGTCGCCCGAAAGTCACTCATCCTAGCCCGGACCCTTGGCATGCGACTTGATATCAGTGATATTCGCGTCGAGCCACTCTTCCCAACTGAGCTCAGTCATGCAGATCCACAGCAATTTCTCGACAATTTGCGCAAACTCGACCACGAATGGGAAGAGCGACTGAGGCAAGCCAAAGCGCAGCAAAAGACTATACGATTTGTTGCTCGCATCAGCCGTGAGCAAGTGACAGTTGGTTGTGAAGAGGTCGACATCGCCTCTCCACTTGGGCGGTTACAAGGTACCGATAATCAAGTAGCGATCACAACTCGTCGCTACGCACAAAACCCGCTGATAGTTAGCGGCCCTGGAGCCGGCGCTGAAGTGACAGCCGCGGGCGTGCTGAACGACATTTTAGCGATAGCCCTAGCTTTAGATATTGAAACTCGCATACCTAGCCACAGGAAGTGAGACCCCTATGTCGTCCTCTGTAACTGTCTTTGTCCCCGGAAGTATTGGTAACGTTGGCCCCGGCTTTGATGTACTGGGTCTAGCCATCGATGGCATCGGGGACCGCATCACGGTCGAGCTAGTCGATGGACCCAGTCGTGTCGCCGCTGTAACTGGACGCGACGCCGCCGATGTTCCTTTGGTTGCCGATCATAACTGCTGCAATGTCGCAGCGAACTCATTATTGCTGCGCCTGGGTGACCCCAGGCAGGCAGTGGTTACTATTGACCGCGGCCTACCCTTAGCTGGTGGCCTCGGTGCAAGCGCTGCGGCGAGTGTAGGTGGTGCCTACGCAGCTGCTCTCGCAACGGGACGCGACGTTCCGATCACAACTATTCTAACAGCGGCGCTGGATGGCGAGGACGTCGTATCTAGCCGCCACCTAGACAACATCGCACCTAGCCTCCTGGGCGGACTAACGATAGCACGCGGCACAGAGCCTGCCGAAGCCGTGCGACTGCCAATCAAGGGCGAGTGGTGGGTGGCGGTGGTTAGTCCAGCAGTGCGCTTAACGACAAAGAAAGCGCGTTCTGTCTTGCCTCAACTTGTAACCCAGGCAGATTTCGTCAAGCAAATGTCTAACACTGCCAGCCTAGTCGCCGCATTCATGACGGGTGATCACGACTTGGCAAGCCGCTCACTAGTCGATATCTATGCCGAACCACGGCGCGCTTCACTCATCGGATCGTTTTTCGCAGTGAAACAAGCTGCTCTGAATGCAGGAGCCCTTGGTTGCACCATCAGCGGCGCCGGTCCAAGCGTCTTTGCCCTGACTAGTGATGAACATATAGCTATTAAGGCTGCAAAAGATATGCAGGCTGCTTTTTGGCCACTAGAGGCGCAATTCCACATTGGACGCGTCGCCGACAAGGGAGCCCATCGTATATGAGTAGCCAGGAGATCGCTAAAACTGGCTCACAACAAGGACCATCCGTCGCAAACGGTGCCGGGGAATGGCTGCAGTGCATTAGCTGTACTTCTGCCTACTCGGTCGAGATGGTTCGGTATCACTGTGACTGCGGTTCCCTGCTAACAGTAGCACGGCGACAACCTTGGCATGAACGCCTTACACCAGAGATTCTGCTCGCTCGCCAAATCAGCTCGGATCCACTCGATCAAAGTGGGGTCTGGTCCTTCCGTGAAGCCATCGTGAGCCTGCCCAGGCAATCGATCGTTACACACCCAGAGGGACGCACACGACTGTATTCTCGCTCCAGCTTATCTGCATACGCAGGAGTCGAAAGGCTAGCCTTTAAACATGAAGGCGAAAATCCAACGGGTTCCTTCAAGGACCGTGGCATGACAGTCGCCGTCTCGCAGGCCAAACACTTAGGCCTTAAAGCCGTCGCCTGTGCCTCCACGGGTAATACGAGTGCATCGCTCGCTGCGTATGCTGCCCATGCTGGCATGCGAGCTGTAGTCTTTCTTCCAGCCGGCAAGATCTCAACCAGTAAACTTGCACAGGCACTCGGCTACGGCGCTATCTGCCTTGCGGTCGAGGGTGACTTTGATGCCGCTATGACTTTAGTACAAGAATCTGCGGATAAATTGGGCCTTTACTTAGTGAACTCATTAAATCCTATGCGCCTTGAAGGGCAAAAGACCATCATCTTCGAACTGCTAATGCAACGTGGCTTTACGGTTCCGGATTGGATTGTCGTTCCGGCCGGCAACTTAGGTAACACGAGCGCCTTCGGCAAAGCGCTGCTAGAAGCACACGCAGCTGGATGGATTAACCGCCTACCTCGACTGGCCTCGATACAAGCCAGTGGTGCAAACCCGTTCTATTTGAGTTACGTGGATGCTTTTCAGTCTGCCCATATCGTAAAGGCACACACCGTCGCGACCGCTATTCAAATTGGCGCGCCCGTAAACTACAGCAAAGCAAAAGCAGTGATAACCGCTACCAACGGCATCGTCGCACAAGTTAGCGATGCGGAGATCATGCGCGCCAAAGCTGCGATTGATCAGTCTGGTATCGGTTGTGAGCCCGCCAGTGCTGCCACATTGGCCGGTGTCCAGCAGCTCAGGCAGCAAGGAGTCATCCGGCCTAGCGACGACGTGGTTTGCGTCTTAACAGGCAACATGCTGAAAGATCCGGAGGCTGTTTTGGCAGCTGCGAACAACAAAGTTAGGCCGATCGCGGCTAGCTTGGCAGCAGTCGAGGCTGCTTTAAAGAGTTAGTTTAAAGCAAAAAAATCCGAAAATTAATTAATCATTTAAGCCAGTTTTTTATCACCCTCGCATCGACAGACTAAGCTCACTCAGCTAATTAACCGAATGGTCTTAAGCGGAAGTAGAGTCCAAAGGTCGAGGGTGTCTGGACGATGTTCTTTTTGATGCGAGTACTAAATTCGCTCTGGCACTGCGTGAGCCTCACGCTGGTCCTGGCATGGGTCGTTGTCAATTTATGGTCGTCACCGGCTAGCGCCGAGAATGAACCAGAGCCATTTTCGATCACCATTCACGGTCATGAACGCACTCATACGGAATATATCGAAAAGCTGGTGCGAGATTGTCTCTCCGGTGCAGCCTACCCGCAGCAGCCGGGGTACCTTGATACCTACATGCGGCAGTGCCTCATTAACAGCAAGCTGTTCGAGAAGATAAAGATACAATTTTCAGCCAAGACTATTGATGTCGAAGTTCAAGAACGATGGACTCTAATCCCGATCCCTTATCTGCAGGTGAATACCGGTAATTCGCGTCAAATCGGCTTGATTATCATCGAGACCAACTTCCGCGGTAACGGTAAAATCCTCGCTGGCGGCGCGTCCCTGTCCAACGTTGGCGCGAGCTACTTCGGTTACTATCAGGATCCAGCCATAAACTACTCGAACTGGCGTGGCGACATTCTCGCTGATCATGTAAATCAGGCACTTCGCCTTTATCGCCAACGCAATATTGTGGACAGCTTTATGGAGTCAACCAACGGCCTGTTGGCTGGGGGTGGCTATAAAATGAGCGACCTGATTATCAGCAGTCACCTAGGCACGCGACAACGCAAGTTTACCTCGATAAATAACTTCGAGCCCCCCAAGAATCAGCGTTTCGGATACCTGAATATGCTCGCTGAGTATTCCAATAAAGACTTTCACTTTTACGGAAACCACGGTGTCTCACTCAAAATCAACGCAACTAAGCAATTGGTACGCAACGATCAAGTACCAACAGCCGCGAACGCTGACTTTGCCTTTAGCTTTGAAAGAATCGTCATAAAACACGCGCTACAAGTGCAAGTGGTAGCAGGCAAGCTCAATGGCGGAGCCCGTGAAGATGCCTACCGACTTGGCGGCGCAAAGGGGTTCCGCGGCATCGAGCGTGTGGGGCTTTGGGCTGACCGCTACCAAGTCATTGCTCTCGATTACCAGATCCCAGTGGAGTCGTTTCCTGCCGGTACAGTCACCGTAGGTCCATTTAATGACTACGGCATCGTCCATACGGCCGGCCCCAATGGCTATGCGACCCAATATGACTCCTTTGGAGTCGCGACCTACTTTTTCCTAACCGCAATCGCGCTGCCGGGGATTGGGATCGAGGTTGGCATTAACAGGCAGTTCCAAGGCCCATTTGCCAACCTAACAATAGGCTTGTCTATCTAGGTTACATGGTGGCGGCACCCCCGCTACGACCTTTGTTAGCCGTAGCGAAGGCGCAACCAACTTAGCGAAAGACTGCAGATTAACCAGCCACCTTCGTGGCACCTTCTGGTGCTTCTGCCCTGTAAGCATCCAGACGAGCTTGTAGCACGGAATCTTCTTCCTCAATCTCAAGCTTAAGCTGATTTAGCCGTGGCCAGGATTTATTAAGGAAACGCTCGGCATAGATCGCGCGCGATGGATCGTCTTCAGCATCCCACACTAGACACTGAGCTAGACTGACCAGCGACTTTATCTCGCAAATACGCTCGGCGTGAAGCAGTGCTGGGCCAACATTTTCAAATTTGATCAGGTCACGGCTTAACAACTTAACCATGCGCATCAGATCTGTAGGCTTAGCCTCAGAAATCGTCGACCGGACGTTAGTCTTCAGCAGGCGAAGCAGCAAGGACATGATTGCACCGCTTTGCAACTGCTTAGCGCGGTACAGCTTCTTTCTCAATCCGTCACCTGGGCGTAGCGCCTGAACTCGAAGACCAAGAGCGGTTTCGATAAACTTACCAGGAGCCCGAATCACGTCTTTTAGGGTATCTTTGACGCACATTAGAGCCTGAATGTGTGAGGTGCCCTCGTAAATCGCTAGAATCGGGGTCTCACGCAACCACCACTCAGCCTTATACTCGCGCGTATAACCGTAGCCACCATGCAGGGCCAGGCAGTCCTGGGACATCTTGATGGCGCGCTCAGCACCGTACCACTTGATAAGCGGTGTCCACTTCCGAACGCGCTTGCGAGCTAGACCGGCCTTACGTTCCAACTCGTGCTTACGCTCCTCAGTCAGAGTCTTATCGACCAGTAACTTCTCGCACTGATACAGGATGGACTGGTTATAAGCGGCTTGATAACAAAGGCTACGCAGGGCCCTCGTATCGACCTCCATATCCAGCAGCTTCTCGGCCACCATCTCATGGTGAGCAATCGGCACACCCCAAGCCTTACGTTGGCTGCAATAATCTGCCGATAGACGATACATGGCCTCCATGTTGCCGAGGGCCTGAAAGCCCACTGCGATTCGAGCATCGTTCATCAAGTGAAGCATATGCTGAAAGCCCTTGCCGTTCTCGCCCAGCAAATAAGCCACGGACCCGTCAAAGTTGATTTCGCAGGTAGCCGAGCCATGTAGCCCCAGCTTGTCTTCGATTTTATTGACGGTGTAGTTGAACTCAACCTTGGAGTCCTCCTGGCCATCGAGGCGGAAGGGAGGCTTGCGCAGACAAAGGAACATGTTGAGGTTGTTGAGGCCCTTGACGCCTTTGGCATTCATCGCCAGTACTAGACAGACTTGGCTACAACCGTTGGAAATAAAGCGTTTTGACCCATAAAGCTTCCAAGTGCCATCAGGCTGCTTCTCGCCGTAAGTACGAAGTGAGCCCAAGTCACTCCCAGCATCCGGCTCAGTCAAACCCATGCTGCCAGACCATTCGCCCGAGACGATGCGCGGGACGACGAAGTCCTTAATTTCTTCGCTGCCGAATTTTTCGACAATGGCAGAGATGCCACCGAACCAAACGATGTTCAGACCCGTGGAAGGACAGGCCCGCATGATCACTTCATTGGCACAGGCTTCAACCAAAAACGGTAGCCCCATCCCGCCGTACTTAGGCTGTGCACCGAGACCTGCTGCGCCTAATTGCAGCAGTTTTTGCACATTTTCTACGATAGTCGGAGGCAGAACCACATCGCCATCTTTGAGGTAGATTGGCTCTTTCTCAACCTGCGCAGCGTTTGGTGCCAATTCTGTACCGCAGAGCTCGCCTAAAGACTCCAGCGAGGTGAGGATCAGATCCCGGTACTCATCGGCCGTGGTGCATCCTGAAATCTCGCGGTCCTCATCGGTGAGACCGGCGAAGAGTTCATTGAAATCGATCCGACGGGTTAAGTGATACCGAATGTCGGGGGTGTCGGTAACAAAATTTGCCTTCATCTGCATGGCCTAATTACCCCATGTTTATGCGGTTCGCGCACCGGAAGGTACGCCTTCTCATAATTTCTATATTCAGCATACGCCCCTAGGCGGACAAAGATCAGCTTTTTTTCTTTGCTGTCCCCCACCCGTTTGCTGTTTAATCGAGGTATGTACCTCGCAAAATCACTTTGGCTCTTATATGCAGCGACAGCTTTCGCCATGCCACCGGAGTACCAGGTGAACGCGCGAGAGGGCTGCAGACAGGCTATTGCCGGAGCCTACCTTGCTGCCTATGACGAGCATGAGCGAGCAATTAATTACATTGTAACGCTCAAAGAACAGACAACGGCACTAAAGGCCGCGTCCATAAAGGCACAGACTCAAGCCAAAACTGCGGCCGCCGCTCTGGCCACGCACTCCTATGACGTAGAAACAGCCAGGCGCAATGATGATGCTGCATCTGCCGCCCGGGTCATGGAGTCGCAACTGAAAGAATACCGCACGCTACTCGATGAAGCACAGCGCAGGGTGCCCGAAGTAGCCGCTCGCGAAAAGAAAATGCGCGATCAGATCGTGAAAGTATTCAACATCGAGCGCGCCGACGATGCCACCAAAGGTGGCTACCCATTCAGACTCAACTACCGCAGCACCTGTCCCAAGTACCGAGCACTATGCCCTTTACCGGAAAAGGAGCGCGAACACCTGATTGAGATTAAGATCGACGGTGCCGTGCCGGAAGAGTGCCAAAAGTATGCGGGGCAGTCGAAGCTTAAGTGATCTATCGTTAAAGTCGGACCTTAGTTAGCGACTGAAAATCCACTTCCGCAGGTCTCATGATGCTGCGGAAGTCAATCAATGCTGATCCGATTACGATTCTGAGTCTGATTCCTTCTTATCGTCGCCCTCTTTCTTCTCTTTGATTTCCTCAATTATTTCTTTTCCACCTGTAATTACACCGGTTGTCACAACACTTGCGGCGGCACCATTAGCGCCTTGGACAACTCTATCTTTTACCCACTGAGTACCCGCGCTTACTGCATCAGCTGCTTTTTCTCCGGCGGTCTTAGCCAGTGGGTGAGAAACTGGTGACTTAGCTGCACTGGAGCCAGCTTTGGCTGCGCCGTTCGCGGCACGAGCGATCGCCGGAGCAGCGCGAGCAGCCGCTGCAGCAATCGCAGCAAAAATCGGTATCAGGAACGGTAGGAGCTGCATTTTAGCGGTATCCTGATAAGTCTCGATGGTGCCCATCGCCTCCAAGAACTTCACTTGCGCTTGCAGCATACTGTCTAGTTCGACGATACCTAACGATGCTAATTTGGCATCGCTCATGTTGAGCGCTTCATGCACCATCTTCGCACCGTTGACAATCTCGCGAGCCGTGATTGTTTTTAAATTAACTTTATATTGACTGGTAAGCTCACCTACGTTGCCGATCTTCTTAAATACACTCAAATGCTTAGCGTAGGTCGCCATATCCATACTTGGAGTAACTAGAGCCTGCCCATCGAAATTCACTTGTACATCGCGTACTGCCGACGCAGATTTTGCTAGCTGTTTTTGCAGATCAGACCATGACTTCTTACGCCAAGTTTTGACTGCTCGTTGCCCAACCGCGTCACCGTCAATCTTCTTCAGGGCAGCTACGATGTCGTTCGCTCTAACATCGCCCAAGAGTTCGACGTTTTTAGTTAGACTTGCGCCCTCACCTTGGCATCCTACGCTTAAAGCAAGCATCAGCGAAAGGACCTGAGCAGATAAAGCCTTACCAGGTTTTTTAGAATTCACAACCATGCTGGTGCTCCTCTAAATTGCGCGGTGTTTTGTACCTTATCGGCAAGTTCTCCAAAAAACTTTAGCGAAAACACAAGAAAGGTCATAATTTCGGGAAATTACGCAACAAAGGATCTATGCACCACTGGTCTATAGTGGTGCAGAACGCTGACCCAAATATGACGATTTATTCAGGAAACAATTAAACCTGATGTTACGGGACGTAGGACTAAAGCCAACAACCGGGCGGTTCATTACTAAATGGCTGACCACTGATACTTACCACTGCATTCACTCCAATAATGTTCAGATAACCTACGAATGCCTGATTAACTGCCAAATCGTTTTTGATTAGCTATTTATCCAGCAACATTCACGAAGTTTTAACTTCGTAAGTCAGCTTTTCTATGGTCTCGCAGCTACAAGCTGAGAAGTGACCACCACATTTTAAAGCTGTAACATAGCAATAAGCTCATCTGGCTCCCGCCAAATTTAGCTCCCCAACAAAAACAGGCAGGTCTATGAATCGCTATCTACGTGATGCGTTACTCTTTCTTATGATTAGTTCCTGTCGTTCAACCAACACTCAAGACTCCAGTGGAATACTCCAAGCCAACGGCCTGATTAATTACAAAAACTATTCTGGCAGCATTGTCTGTCACCCCGGATCTGTCATTCAGGCAAATTCGATTGAGGATGTTCAGAAAGCTGTACGCGATGCTAGTGCACAGCATAAAACGATCCGAGCTCTGTCACTAACTGCTCCGCGCTCTTATAGCCCAGTGATTTGTCCCGAAGACGGCGACATCATCCTGAATGTTCAGGCGCTGAATAAAATCATTTCGGTTGATAAAGCTGCTCGCACAGCCGTCGTGCAACCAGGCATTCTGATCAGTGAGCTCCAAGATCAGCTGAGCCCAAAAGGATTCACCTTCCCAGTGACGCCTGACTATAACGGCGTGTCCATTGCCGGTGGAATGGCAACAGGCGCTCACCACAGCTCGCTGCAGTTCGCTACAGAAGTTGCTGATTGGGTGGAAGAGGTAAAGATCGTTGACGGCGCAGGCGAGCTTCGCACCTTAAGCGGAGAGCAACTCGACACTGCGCGAGTTCATCTCGGACTCCTCGGCGTTATCGTTGAGTTGAAGGTTCGCATCATCCCTCAGCACAAGGTAAAATATGGCTTTGAAAAACTCGCCGATGATCGCCTTGAGCAGGATCTTGAATCCTTAGTTCGAGCGCATGAATATGCGCGGATCTTGTGGTTCCCTTCGAAGAAGAAGTTCATTTTAGATCACTTTGATACAGTACCGATGAACACTCCTGGTGAGTCATCGAACAACCTCTGGACATCGACACCCGATATTTCTGCTCTGGGTGACATCCCCGTCGGCGCTCTGAATGTTGGTCAGGTCGTTCAGTGCTCGGCTGAATCACTGCGGCTAAATACCTACAAAGGTCCATTTAAAGTGGTCGATTCCGAGAAAAACGCACCCGTAGGACTCTCTCACAAAATGATCGCAGGCACCTGCCCACCCGGTAAGTGCTCGTGGGACTTCGGAGTTAAGACACGCACCGTCGAGGTAGGAATAGCACTCGACCGAGCCCAAGACTGGATCAGAGATGTCAGAAAAATGTTTGCCGCTCGTCGCGCCTGCTTCCCCGTCCTTGGCATCTATCTGCGCTTTTCAGCGGCATCGAAATCTGCTTTAGGCGAGGCATCTGGGCGTGACACGGTTGTATTTGAAATTCATATACCGCAAACCAGCTCACCCAGTATCGAACCATCCAGCGATGTGTACGATGAAATGGTGCAGATGACTCTAGCCAAGTATGACGGTCGACCACATTGGGGCAAAAATAGCCTGCCTTACTTCTTGGACCTCGGCCCGAAACAGTATCCCCAGTGGGACAAGTTCGAGCAGCTGCGTAGTGAGCTAGATCCGAACGGTGTCTTTACGAGTCCCTTCTGGAAGGCAATCAGATCCCGCGCTTCCGCGCCGCGCGTGGCTAGGTGCGCCGTAAGTAAGCAGTGTATTTGTCAACAAGACAGCGACTGTGGGTCAGATGCTATCTGTATCCCCGGTGCTTTCTTCAAAGAAGCGCGTGTGTGTAAGCGCGACTAGTCACTAGCTCTTTGTAGCGCTCCATCAAAACTCCCAGCACATCGCAGTTAATCATTTCTTCGCAACGTACTTAGGACCCGCCTGCCAAGCCGTCTTGGCAGGAGTCATCGTTAGAACATTCACAGTGTTGAATCGGAGCAGCCCCGACGACCTGTGGACAATAATATTTGGCATTCATCTCGTTGCGCGCAAATACCACGCCGACTACTGCACCAACTACAGCCAGCGCTCCGCCTGTCGCCGAAGCGCCTGCGCCTGCTCCCCAATTCGGGTAAAAAAAAGCCCGCTTGCGCGGGCTCTTCAAAATCAAACTTCAATAGATTTAGTGCTTAACGATGGGGCGCTTTTCCATCTCCAGAATGGTCAGGTCCCGCGTAGCACTCATACGCAAGATGGCTGCAATCTTGTCTTTATCTGGCAAGCTAGACTCAGCCACGCTGGTGAGTAACTTGCTGGTAAAGTTGTCCTGCGCCATATAGGTACGTGCCGCATCAAAGCGTGCTTCCGTCGGGACGTTGTCCAGCCAACCCAGACCCTCACGGTAGACGATGTAACTCGCCATATAGGCCGACAGGATGGCAATCTGATGCGCTGGCGGCAAGCGATCAAGAAGTCGCTCCTTGTAACGCTCCACCAAAATCCTAGGGACATGACGGTAAATCATTTCTTGGTAGAACGGGCTCGCTAGTACTTCTTCCTGATTTGCTGTGAGGTTCTCCAGGATGATGTCCGTGACATCATTGATCTGCCTTGAGATCGCCATCGACAGCTCGACTAGAGTCTTCCGACCACCTTGCAAAGCATACTCTTGAAAGAGCAACTTTGCTTCCTGGTCGGCCTTCTGGCGGAGAATCTCAATCACCTGTTGGACGTAGATGTCCTTGATGGCAAGAAACTCCTCAGTCGACAACGTCAGACTGGCGATGATTTCAAATGACGAGCAAATCACACCCGTTTTATTCGCACTGGAATCCTTGATATTCAGGATGCCCTTCGTCTGCAGCTCGCTCCTCGCGTCGCTACTGAAGAAGATATTTGCTCCCTCTACCACGGCCCTACAGGTAGGTTTGCCGTCACTGCCGATAAAGTGAGTCCAGTTTTTCTCATTCACGGTATAAGGCCGACCACCTGCCGGAATAAACACATCTGCCTTAGCCACGAAGTGCAAGTTATTGCGGATGCGAATGTTCTCCGGCGTGTCCGCTTTGATCACAAATCCACCCTTGCTGCCACTGAGCATGGAGGAATTAAAATCAGCAGCCGACTTACCCTGCTTAAACAGTCGCAGTAGTTCCGGCCAAGCTAGACCCTCGGGATCGTACGCCGCACCAAAGCCGTCAGCAATGGCGACAACCCGCGCGTTCTCACCGTATTCACGATGGAGAATTTTCAGCTCGTTACCTGCTACGTCACCGTCTGGGCCACCGGTCATCTTGATCGTGAAGCGCTGCTCACGTGGATTGATTCCGAGATAACGCAGCATGTTTTCCAAGAATACGTTTAGACCCTCAGAGGTCACGCCGTATTCCTTGTGATTGATCCCTGCTCCCGGCTTAGATGACATGAAGGCAGCAGCATAGCGATAACCGCGACGTGCTGCTTGGATCGGAATCCACTCAATCAGATCATTAGTGATGTTCTCGTCAGGGCCGAGATAGATAATTTCTTCTTTGTCGTAATAGCTGATGCTGGCAGCAGTCGGTTCGTCCGACTCACCACGGGCGACCAGTAGATCGAGGAGTGCGTTCACCGCACCGCGCACGGCCTGCTGACGGTGTCCACCTGGCTTAAGCACCAACACGGCCTTAGAGCCACCTTCGGGAATGTCTTTGTTCTTGAGCTGCTGTGCATGGCTCAGTCCGTAAACTTCATCGAAGATCCCAGCCAGAGCGTAGTCGAAGTCAGCGCCGTTGCGCGGCATTACGACACGAAGACCGCCACGAGAGATATCCTTCCACCGCATGTGGAAGAAGCGGTAATCTTTACCAACGATGAAAAAGATACCGAACGGCCGCATTGGATAGTACTTCGGATTCAGAGCCTCGGGAGCAATGCGGAAGGCAAGCCCCGTCTTCGTCGGAAGGAAGTAATTCGTCTTAAGCGTGTGATCAAGCATGTTGACGGCCTCAAGAAGAATGGTCTTCTCGACTTCGTCAATCACCTCTTTGGTCATCTCCAGCAGCATCACCCGCTTTTCGGCGTAGCCACCGGCGTTGCGTTCCACCTCTTTCAAAGGATCAAATTTCAAGCGAAATAGCGCGATAAGTTCCCGCGTAAACTCGCTGTATTTGAAGAAGGTCGTCCGCACTTTGTGCTGAGAGTAATAATACGGATTCTCTTTCCCGAGCATGACATGCGCCCAGGTCGCGATACTCCGTATCAAGTTGGTGGCATTAATCGACAGCCCGTAAGGAGCTTTAGTGAGATCACCGTAGTCGTCGACATCCACCCAACCGAGAGTCCTGAGCGCCTTGTTCAAGCGGAGCACTGGCACCGCACCGAAATCCACCGGTTCCTCATCATTGCGTGAAACAATGATGTGAAACACGGAAATCGGCTCGTCATAGCCTTGGGTGAATTTAACGAGAAATGCCCGTACCACGCTAAATTCATAGCGATTGATTAAATCGAGAACCGCCTCAAGGACGACCGAAGGATTGACGTTCTTCATCCCTAAGGTCAGACGGGCGTTTGGACTATTTTCCACCGGCTCAAAGAACGTATGCGCGCCCTCGTGCTCGATCATGTAGCGCACCATGCGATACAAAATCTGAATACGGCCAGCCGTTGCATACATCACGAAGTCGTTATCGAGGTTTTTGAGGTAGTGATCGACCCTAGTCAGATCATCGGGAAATTCCTCGACCAAGATACTGCGCGCAACCTTGACCTTCTCCATGATGCGGCGATTCTCGCGATCAAGGGGCTTGTGGTCTTTGCAATGAAAGGTCGAGAGAAAGAGCAATTTATCGCGGGAGAAATACAGAGATCCCATCTTTAAAGGATTGGGCGCTAAACGCCGAGCCATATCGATGAGAATCGCTCGGTCGCCACCGGGACCGATATACGTGACTTTTGCCCGGTCGCGGTCCCAAAGTTCGACCGTCTGCTTGGTTTCAAACACATGCCCGGTGATCACGGCCGACAGATGCCGGACCTTCTCGGGACGGGGCGTCGTTTGATAATAGGCGCGCGGCATGTTGTTAAAAAACCAGGGCGTTAGAATCGCGATACTCTGATCGAGCCCGATCCGCACTGTATCAGCGATATCCTCGATGTAAGTCTCGAGATCGTCACCAGTTTTGATCTCCTCCCACGACGCCTGCTGGCTGTCGGGATGGTGCTCTGATGGCTCCATTTCTTCATCAATATCGAGTGGAACTAGTTTCTTCGTCACGCTTTTTGGCGCCATTGGGAATCCTTGTTGGTCTTCCTTAGGTGAGTATTTTGGCCCACTCTTCTGACAAGGCTTGATAACCCGCGAACGAAGGGAACGGGGCATTCTCCTGGCGCAAAAGATCGAGCACGTCGTCGGCAGGGGTCCGTCCCCTTGCCGTAAAACGCCCGACAAATGCATGAAGTTCCCGCTCGGCACCATCCGACTTGAAACAAGGAGGAAGAGTGGCAAAGCCAGACTGGGCCAATTCGGCCACCGCCTTTGCAAGCGTTCTTAGCGCTGGATGCGCCAAGCCGTCCTCGGCTTTGATCAGTAAATCAGCTAAGCGTTGCCGCTCAGGCAGCAGCAGCGCTAGTAAACCGTCTAATGTTTTGTCGTCATACAATAACCCGGTCCAGTAAGAGGCGGGTACACTTTGAAATGCTCTTGGCTGGCAGTCCACAGAGCGCAACTCGAGAAAACCTCGTGGCCGCACCTCTGGGAAGAGTAAAGTGAGATGCGTGACGAAATCATCAAGTGTGGGCCGCACCCCCGCAACGGGACGCTCCAACCACTCACCAAAGCTAATGCCCGGGCACTGATAATCGAGCCCAGCGATGAACACCACCTGCGCTTTCAAAGCAAATTCGAGGTATTCGTTAATCACTGCTTCGCGCGAGAGCAACTTGGCGCCGATCTGAGCATCAGACATCGCTGATAATGCCGCAATACTCGGAAGGCCAGTGTGCGTCGGATCGGTATGCCGCCAAATCCGCGTGCGATAACCGCGAATGCCTTGATTCACTCGGTTGACCACGGGCGACAGGGCAAAAGTCGCTGCCGCAATCGGAGCCAGGAGTTGGCTGCCGAGGTAACGTTTGACTAGAGTGTCCTCGTCTGGCCCGAAATCGAGATTGACCTGAAACGTGCAGCTTTGCCGCATCATTTGCTGGCCATATGGTCCGATCGCGGCGAAGTAACGATCCATCGCCCGGTAGCGAGCCTTGGGCATCTGCAGACCAAGTTCATCGATCGTGTGCCAAGGATTCACCCCGACCTGAACTAACTGCACGCCTTGCTCGGCGAAGATCTTATCGATTTGCCCTTGCACCGTGCGCATGCGACGTAATGCATCCCCGAGACACGGATAAGGACGGGAGGAAAACTCAACCTGTCCACCTGGCTCGAAGGTGATCTGATCCTGATCGTCTAGGCCCACTCTTAACAGGAGTGGGTGTGCATCGCTGCCCCCATGTCCTACGTCTGCAGCGGTATCCTCGGCAGTCCAACCATTCTTAGGTGCTGCCGCGCGCAACATACCGGCGATGGACACATTCGCACTAGGTGTACCCTCCTGCAGGGGCACTGAGTCCGGAATCGCGGCATTCGGCCGCGGCTTAACCGGTAGCATCTCAATCTCAAGGCCCACCTGCCCAGGCCACTTGGGATATTTTTCATGATAATCGCTGGGGCGTAGCCGAAAGGAAGTGTTAGCCAAATGCTGCCGACAAAGCTCTCTGGTCAGCACGTGGCTACCGGCAGCTCCAGCATCACCTGAGGCTACTACGGAATCCTGCGACTTGCCTGAGACAGACTTCAATCGAACTAGCTCCCGTATTTGCGCCATTTACTCCAGCTGCACCTTACCGCACCCGAAAGTCCATGCCGCGTCTTTCGTCTGCGCGGCAAAGCCCCTGTTAAGGCCCACCAGCGCTGGATTCGACGTTAATTGCGAAGTCGGTTATACCGTGTTTTCTTACGGTATCAATCAATTTAATAACAGCCCCGTGCGGGGTTTCTTTGTCAGCAGAAATCACCGCATTGAGCGGCACATTGCCAGCTTTTGCCTGTTCCTGCTTAATCAGCTCGGGCACCTGCTCGATCGACACCGGCTTACCGTCCAGGTAGAGCTGGTTCTTGGCATCCAAAACAAAGGCTAAATTCTTAGTTTTGTCGTTATTTTCCCCAGTGTCGGCTTTCGGCAGATTAACGTTGATGGAGCGATTGACCATGTAGGTCGCCGTCACCATGAAGATGATGAGCAGCACGAGCATAACGTCCACCAAAGGAGTGACGTTAATGCCGGTAATTTCATCGTCGCTGTCGCTAACACTGCCTGCCATAGTTATCCCGCTCCGGCTATTCAGCCACGCTCGTAGGAAGAGAGTACCATTTTCATCACTGCTTCAGCATTGGCGAGACGCCGTTTCACAATACGATTGAAGGCGTTGAATGCAATGACGGCAGGAATAGCCACCATGAGACCAACTGCCGTAGCCACTAGCGACTCCGAGATACCAGCCATCACTACCGAGGGCCCGCCAGCAGGATTATCCGACAAGTCTTTGAACGACATGATGATCCCGATAACGGTGCCGAACAGCCCAATAAACGGCGCATTGTTGCCGAGGGTACCGAGCACCACTAGCCCGCGGTCTAGGATCTGGCGATTACCGATCAGAAAACCTTCCATGCTTTCGCGCATCGCGGTCGCGCCACGCTCGCTATATTCCATGCCGCGGAGCACGACCTGCGCTTCAATTGCTCCCCGGTTGGCACACAGACGCTTAATACCCTCAGCATCGCGCTCAATCAGCAGGTTCGCCAACCGATTGGTAAAATCCGGAAAATTAATCCGCATCCGACTAAAAAACAGGGTGCGTTCCAGCATCACAGTCACTGACACGACGCTAAGCCCAACCAGTAACCACAGCACCCAAGCCGTGCCGAGCAGGGTAATACCCAGTAATTTATCAACAATATTAAAGCTCATGCTTAGCCCACTCCACCTAATGCTGGGACCCGTGACCAAAGGGGCTCGCTAACGAGATGAAAGCGATGCTGCTGGGGTCTTCCCGTAAATATCTTCCCGTACCTATCTTCAATCTTCCCGTAGGATACTAGAATGCTGACTAGTTTGGCAATTTAGCTGTAATCCTGGTCATCTCGGACTTTCGGACCAGCCCATTTGCTGCAGCAGCTTTTGCTCATAAACAGCCAGGGCCAAAAGACCGTCGCCCATGGTGCGGCTGCGGACACGCGGCATGGTGACTCGGTCCTGCGCCACGTAGAGCTCGACCGCATCAACCGACTGATCATCCCGCAGGAAGAGGTTGCGTTCGACAATCTTCTCGGCAGGAGTCAGCAACCAACCAGCGCCGGAGCGCTCGCAAAGCCAGCCCTTTTCACCCGCCCGTTTAACAAAAAAGTAAGGCCGGCCTGGCGCTAGCCGCCCACCCTCACGAAATACAGTCGGCCCGGCCTCCCTAGCATCCATCGCGGCGAAAAGGCGCTGCTTGAGGCGCACAAAGATCTCATCAGCTTGAGTGCTCTGCTCAAGGAGGGAGTAGCGCTGCTCCAGCGATACCGGTCGGTCTTTAACCAGCGCCGTACGCCTAGCCTGCCCAGCAGATACGGACCCTGGGAGCTCCGGCAGTGCCGCGCCCCCCATAGGCGAAAACCCGCGCCGGGAGCCTTCTCGACGCCGTGTCCAAAAATTTAACCAGGGGTGGGTCATTTAATTCCTTGACAGTAACGGCAAAGATCTCTAATTAATCACTCACCTTGATGCGGGAATAGCTCAGTTGGCTAGAGCGTCGCGTTGCCATCGCGAAGGTCGTGGGTTCGAATCCCATTTCCCGCTCCATCAATCTTCTCTCTTTCTCTCATTTCATCTCTATTACTTTAACGTCATTTAATTGAGTGGTCAGTAGGCAGATACTGCAGCCTTTGCTATGCATTCTGATCGCTCATATTTTTACGGTGATTTGGAGAGAACGAATGCTGGGACTGATTCCTCATCTAGAGGGCAAGAAACATATCATCTGGGACTGGAACGGCACGCTGCTGGACGATGTCGATTTCTGCGTAGAAATCATCGCCACGATGCTAAGCGAGCACGGCCTCCCTACCCTTGATAAAACGGCTTATCTAAAACGCTTTCGCTTCCCCATCAGCGAGTATTACGAAGAGCTAGGCTTTTCCTATGAGCACGTGCCGTTTGCAGAGCTAAGCAAACTTTTTATTTCGCGTTATAAAACGGGAATGCAATCGCGCACCCAACTTTACTCCGGAGTGCGCGAGATCTTAGAGCAACTTAAATCGCAGGGCGTGGTTTGTTCCATGCTTTCGGCAAACCACGAAGAGGACCTCATAATTCTGCTCAAAAAGCATGGCCTACGAGATTACTTCTTCAGGGTGTTTGGTCTAGGTGATCATCACGCCGTGTCGAAAGTGCAACGTGGCCAAGAGTTAATGCAAGAGTTAAAGACCGCATTAGCTCTCGATCCCAGCACCGTGATTATGGTCGGCGATACCGATCACGATCTCGAGGTAGCAGCAGCCATGGGCATTGATGTCCTGCTGCTCTGTGATGGCCATCAGGACAGCGACCGCTTAAAAGCGATCCACCATAAGGTCGCGACGCGAGGCTGAGTTGCCTCTCAAGCATTGCGACACATCACCCTGGCGGCCAAGACAAAGCCCTGCCACCCAAAATGTGCGCATGGATATACTCAACGGACTGCTGTGCATCGCGTCCGTTGTTTATGACGACTCGGTAACCATTCTTCTCCAGACCCAAATGATTGGCCACTTTAGCAATAGAACTAAAGAACGCAGCGACATCGGCAACGGGCGCTGTCGCCAGCTCACTGAAGCGCGCTAGCTTTTTCTTAGGTATCACCAAGACGTGAGTCGGAGCCTGCGGGTGGACATCGCGGAAGGCAAGCACTGAGTCGTCTTCAAAGACGATCTGTGCGGGAATTTCGCCGTGCAGAATTTTGTCAAAAATGGTTGCCTCGGTCATGCTCTAGATCCTCCTTGCCTAACCTTTTTAACACATCGTAATCATGTTAAAATACATAAAGTGTCTCGATGCCCTGCATTCATCCCTGCGTATGCACAAAGCGCAGATGGAAGGTCCCATGCTGATAAAAATCATCGACCCAACCGCTGCCAGGGAGCATGAAGTCACCCCGCAAGCGCTATATCTAGATCGGCGTCGGCTGATGGCATCGACAGCTCGCAGCATGATAGCGGCAGGAGTTAGCGGTGTTAGTGGCCTTATGAGTTCTATGGCATTTGCTGCCAAAGCCTACGAAAAAGTGCCTAAAGGCAGCCCTTTCGATACAAACGAAGCTCTTACCCCGTTTAAAGACGTCACTAGCTACAATAATTTCTACGAATTCGGCACCGACAAAGGTGATCCCAAGATCAATAGCGGCAGCCTTAAGCCTAGGCCGTGGAAGATTACCGTGGACGGCGAGGTAGAAAAGCCAACCTCATTCGACATAGACGACTTCATTAAGACCCAAAAACTGGAGGAACGAATTTATCGCCTACGCTGCGTCGAGGCATGGTCCATGGTTATACCGTGGATTGGCTTCCCTCTTGCTGATGTGATCAAGGCCGCTCGTCCAACCCGTAAAGCTAAGTTTGTCGCCTTTACCACGCTACTGGATCCGGTACAAATGCCCGGACAAAAGAGTAAAATTCTCGACTGGCCATACACCGAGGGCCTCAGACTAGATGAGGCTAGCCATCCATTAGCCTTCCTAGCTGTTGGTCTATACGGTGATATGTTACCGAATCAAAGTGGTGCACCACTGCGTTTGGTCGTGCCGTGGAAGTACGGATTTAAAAGCATCAAATCGATCGTCAAGATCACTTTTACTTCGACGCAGCCGAAAACCACCTGGAATATCATGGCTCCAGATGAGTACGGCTTTTACTCGAACGTGAATCCAAACGTTGATCATCCTCGCTGGAGCCAGGGCAAGGAACGACGAATTGGTGAACTATTCAAGCGCAAGACACTGATGTTTAATGGCTACGACCAGGTCGCTAGTTTATATACGGGCCTTGATCTAAAAAAGAATTTCTAATGAAAAAACTCAGCGCAAAGCAGCAACTTCGACTCGAAAAAAGCGGACTGCTCCTGGCCTTAATGCTACCTCTTGCGCGCATCATTTTAGATTATTTTCACGATTCTCTCGGCGCAAATCCCGTCGAAGCGATGACGCACCGGACAGGTGACGCGGCACTTCAGATCTTGCTTCTCTCACTTGCGGTAACTCCTATTCACCGGTATTTCCGGTTTCGCCGTGCCATTCTATTTCGCCGCCTGCTCGGGCTCACCGCATTCTTTTATGCCTTAATTCATTTTTCTATTTACCTGGTCTTCGATCAAGAGCTGAGCTTCGGCGACACGTTTGCCGATGTTGCCAAGCGGCCATATATCACCATGGGATTCAGCTCCCTAGTCATCATGCTACCACTGGCCATCACTTCGACGGACAAGATGATAAAGCGACTAGGCGGACCACAATGGCGCCGACTACACAAGGCTGTCTACGCTGCTGCCGTGCTAGCAGTGATTCACTACTGGTGGCTGGTCAAGGCAGATCTGACGGCACCGACATTATATGCCGTATGCTTGATCGTACTTTTATCTACACGCTTCGCATGGTGGGCGCGCCAAAGGAACAATAAACCAGTCATTAAGCAACCTGGTTAACGATTGCATCTGGCCCTTCCACGTCCGAATCCATACCAAAATGCTGCTTCAGAAGCTCAAAAACAAATTCACCCTGCCTGCTATTGCCACCAAACAATCTGACTCCGTGCTCATACCCTCGACTTGACTGCTTACTCCACCTGACTTCGACCATAAACTCAGCGAGCAAAGCATCGGCCAATAACTTATTCACGGATACTTCGGTCGTCGTCATCAACACCGGCACCACTGACTGACGGCCCAACAACCTGGGACCGATCATGTTAAATCCGTGACGAGAAAAGTCGTTAACCACATAAGTGCCATGGGGAGTCTGAAATTGAACAGCTCCTCCAATCTTCATCCGGTACCTTCGATCGATAGATCTAAGGCCCAGTTGATCGAGGAAGGTCTTTTCCGCGTGAATTAGGCGATCCATCGAGTCAGCAAATGGATTATATTCATACGCATCAACCAAACGATCCTGATGTTTAATGGCTATGGAAATTGGCACGAATCGCGCGCTATCTACTCCAGCGTTTGAAAGGTAATCAATAGTATTTTGACTCACGATGATCTTATACGGACTGCATGCCTCTTTGAGTCTACTAGCAAAGTTGACACCAGATCCAATCATGGTGAAATCAATGTGTGCCTCATCGCCGATGTTTCCAATCATAACGGGAGAAGAATGTATACCAATACAAACTGGCATTTTAATCTGCTGCGAGGGATCAGGAGACAAGCCAACTGTCATTTCCTGAATTTTACATGCTGCCTGAAAAGCAGCAATTGCATGCTCGGTAGGTTTGCCGATCTTTTTGTAACCAAATAGACAAAGGAGGCCCGAACCAAGTGACCGGTCTATAGAACCGCCATACCCTTCAATGATAACGATGATTTCTGCCAAAAGACCCGACATCACCCCAAACATCTCGCGATCTGACCGCGCTCGTGACATCTGCGAAAATCCAGCAATGTCAACAAACATCAAGGTAACGTGAAGCTCAGACGTGTTAAATTGTCCTGCATATGCATTACCGATCAGGCTGTTCAACTTTGTCAATTGAACGCCACCTTTTAGTGCCCCCATTATTTTTTCGTGGCGGCTTTCAACACTCTTCAAACGGAACGTCATGGATATCGACAATATCGAACCCAACCAAATCGCTGACAGGTGATAGGAAGTCTCAACAAATAACGAGACCGTAATCAAATTGAAGGCTGCGGTCATGAGCACTAGAAACCCTGAAATATATCCAGCTGTCCCCATAGCGAGGAAGAAGACAAATTTATGATGCAGATAGCGCCGATAGATTAATAGGTTGCGCATCATAACCACGAGCGACACGAACAAGACGATGATTAATCCAACACCAAGGGAGACAAAAGGCAAGGCTACCCATCCTGTACCAGTTATCAAAAGCACCCAGCGATTAACTTTGATCATCTTCGGGAAGTTACGGTCCATTTTGAAGTAATCTGAAATGAATAGCATCAGAAATATCAACATCAAGTACTGCGCACTGGCAGCAATAAGAAATGCCGCATCATGACTTAGCACAAGTCCTGGAACTATGGCTCGTCCGTAGTCAGACAAATAAAAGGAAACTGGCACTATCGCCCACTGCACCATAGATTGATACGCAAAGACTCTTTGCTTTAGCACGTACCACAACATAAGGCTGTACAAGGCAAGTCCAATCAAACAGCCATGCAAAAAGCTGAAGATGAAGTCCCGCCGTTGGCTCATCTGATAGAAATCTTTAGCCGTACGCACCTTTGGAAACGAGGCAAAATGCGCCTCGGCTACGGTTTTAATATAAATTTGTCGCGGTTGATCACCAGCAACAAATGGATAATAGTAGGTCATACCTGGATATCGCCCCAGACCTTCGGCATGTTCCCACCCTGATACAAATTGACTTACAACCTTATGAGACTCGACTAAATAAAAAGCCATCTGCCGCGGAAACATCGAGCGAAGATCCACCACAAATTCTGCGTCGCTCTTGAGATCAGAGGTCACAGGCGGCACTTCTAGACGCCACCACCGGGTATCCTTATCGCCAATTGCAGTAACCACAGGAGCCCTGTCGACGGACCGCCACGCTTGATCAGACAACTCAAAGATTTCTTCGATACTTTCAGGCTGATGCTGACCGTCTAACAGAAACCGATCTGTGGTAACGAGTTGATCGAGATAGGGATCAGGCACACAAAGAGCGACAATACTCAGCAGCAATGCCGGCAAAGGCGCTATGACAGCGCGGAATTTATTAATTTGGCCGATCACAAAATCCCCCAATCCCACTACCCACTTATCGGAGGGGAAGAAGGCCAGGCTTAGCGCGCGTCAAAATGAGCCTAAAGACGCACCACAACAAACGTCGCTTTAGGCAGTGAAAACAGCATTTTGAGAGTTATAGGTTTGGTTCACAAACAAGTTAAATAGCAACTCAAGTTGCTTAGTATTACCGCCGAGTATCTTCAGTCCATGCTCAAATCCGGACTCTGATTTACGACTCCAACGCACTTCTGCGGTAATGGACTCAAGTCTTTTACTATAGAGAAGCTCATTGAGTTCGGGTCGCTGCATGTCAATCGTGAATTCGAGAACCGATCTTTGCGCAATATATATGTCAGACACTACGCGAAATCCGTGCAATGAAAAATCTAGGACACGAAAGACGCCACCCGCTGATTTCAACTCCACCAACGAATTAGTCACTGCAGGAATACGATTGTATCTTGATTGCATACCAAGTTGATTGAAATACAAAGACATAGCCTGCTTTAATTCACTGGGGCGACTATGAAATGGATTAAACTCAAAAGCTTGCACTAAATCATGCTGATATCTGAGACCGAAATGCACTGGGGAAAACCCCACATCTTCCGCTCCATAACGCATTAAACGTTCATAACAGCTCGCACTAATCATCACATGAAATGGCCCACATGTGCGCTCTAAACTGGAGGCAAAATGCACTCCTTTGCCAACTATCGTGAAGTCGACGCGCATGTGTGTACCAATATTTCCGAGTAACACATTATCTGAGTGTATGCCGATACGCACCGGCAGGCTTAATTTTCTTCGCGAGGAATTGCGCGAATTGCCGTCCTCGATGGTATCTATTAATATTAGTTCTTGGATGGCTTTGGCAGCAGAGAATGCCGCATGTGCATGATCTTTACCGCCTACACTCCCCCCTTTATCACTAAAAAAGCAGAGCATGCCATCGCCTAAAGAACGGTCAACCACACCATCAAAACTCTCAATTATTTTTGTTAACGACGCGAGCCGACCTGATAGATCAGAAAACAAATCTTCGCGATCATTCTGATCCGCAAGCAACGAGAATGACACAATATCAATAAACATGATTGAAACATCAATTTCTCGGGTTTGTGAGACTGCACCCTGAGACAAGTCCGCTAATTGAGAAGCCACCGGACCAGAGCGTTTATTAAACAGGGATTTAGCGATATTTTTATGGTCATCCTCTAAATCGAGAATCCGCCGTGAGAGTGCGGCCGACATTGCCAGCACCCCCCAGATTAGTGCGCCGTTACTCATATAATGACTGAAGAACGACCCCTCAATTAGTCCAAGCCATGAAGAGACGCCGATCAACACACCCGAAATCACGCCATAATAGAAATTATAATAGTAAAAAACACCCCGAATTGGCAGCTTTCGCGCCCTATAAATCAACACAGAAAAGCAAACTGAATTTAATGTACCAACGATAAAAATGCTGGCAATTGAAGGCGAAGACAAGGGTATGGCAATCAAAATCACGATCGTCATCAAAATGAGCGATTTCTCAATCCATTCATTTCGACCAGCTCTTTTATTACGAGCTAGGTAGTAGTGATCGAAAATCAAAAGAAATAATTGAGTCAATAAAACTGATGAACACAAGAAATTTGTGTGCAAAGTTAAATTTTCATGGATGCCAGGCCAGAAAATTCCCAACTGTCCGGAAAACAAAAAAGCAAAGGCTGCAGACATCAATTGCGCCAGGAGAAAAAAAGCATACATCGGCTGTCTTAGGGTCAAAAAAAGACCAAAATTATACAGAACAAATCCTAGAACTATGCCGATCATGACACCGTGAAGACTGCGCCTAAACAAACTAAGCATGCGGTAGTCTGAATCGATCCCAATAAAGATGGGAGCAATGATTTCTACGTCTGCCTCGATACGCAGGTACAGCATCAAATCTTTACTTGGATCTGCGGCGAAACTCAGCCGGGGATAACCATCGCCCGCAACTTGCGGTCGCTGCATCCCCTGTGACACGGAAGACAAGAGGCGGGGGCCGTCAGTTAAATAGAAATCAGCCTTCCGCATCATGTGGTACCCGACCTCGGCTACGAGCGACTCCGTACTCGAGCTCTTGGGCACTTGAATCCGGTACCACATCACGCCAGTCGAAGTGCGCAGTCCATGATGGTGACCGCCACTAACTGCGCGCCAGTGATCTGCTGATTGCTGCATGATGTCGGTCAAAGACTGAAATTTCCCAGTGTTCGATCCATCATAAACAAAAGTCGTGTATTTGGTCGCATCATAGCCGGCAGGATCAGGGAGCAGCAGTGCAAGTAAAAGCATAATCAGCGGCGGTACCTGCGCTCGCAGATGGTAGAGCCACGACGGATAAGCTTTGTTTAGGTTCTGTTTCAAAAGACGCGGGTCCCCCCAAAGACGCATCGGATGCAGCGTCAGTGGATGTTAGGGTCGCCCCCGATCTTTCTGTAATTATTATTATTTTCAATAGGTTAAAGGCATGGCAGCACTACCAAGGAAGTCCCCCCGTTCCTGTCAACGGGGAGGTGGGCCTGTTAATTCGGCATCTGATATCGCTCGGCACTATCGCCTCTTATTTTGAACGAGATTTTGCCGTACTGACTATCGGACGTAGCGATATGTATGCGCCCCTTAATCCAAACGGGTCCCCACGACCTTTTAGGTGCAGCACCACTGCGCATATGCACCATCACCATTTGATTGGGCGGCGGCGCTGGCACGTGAATACAAGCCTGTGGACTAGGGACCAACAGGAACTCGGAAAGGCCCTGATCATCGTCATCCAGAGGCACAACGAATCCCGGCACCTTAACGAACTTACCATCTACTTTGGCAAGTTCCGGCGGCATACTGCCGGTCTTTAAATCAAGCTCGCGCAGGAGTCGCCAATCGACCTCGATGTAATCTCCAGGCTCGCCTGTGGATTCGTCGGCCTTCTTATCCTGATGTTTACTGACCCCGTAGATAACCATCACCGTCACAGGTAACAGCGCCATGGCAACTAACAGGGAAATTTTGAGCGAACGTTTCATAAGCGAATCGTCAATCCATCACTGAGTGTATTGCGATAAGCGCGCCATGCTGGAATCGCGCCTAAGATAAACGATAATCCAACAATCGCGCACAAGTACCATTGTTCTGCGCTCGATAATGGACTGATCGGAAGATAAAGACCAAAATGCGATTCGATCACCGGTCTGAAGCCAAAAAGCAGACTATACATGGTAGCAACACCGATTGCGGCACCAAGTACAGTTAACAGAACGGCTTCTATGATCATCAGAGCGAAGATTAACCCAGGACCCGCTCCAACCGAACGCAGGATGGCCATCTCGCGACGGCGCTCATTCAGCGAGTTGTAGATCGACACTAGTAAGCCAAGCAGACCAACCACGACGACAAAACTCGCGACCACGCGCAGTCCATTTTCTGCATAAGAAATTGCTTCCCACAAATCGTCTAGTGCTAAACCAGGTATAATCGCCGACAGGGGCTCACCCTTAAATTCACTCCACTGACGCTGTAGACCTAAACTATCGGCCCTTGATTTTGCCCCTACTAATACTGCACTTAGCTCGCGAACAGGCAGACTCCGCTGTTGCAGGTCCGCGCTCTTAATCGCGTGTTCGGGCAAAGGCGGCGCCCCATCTTCCCAATCAGCATGAATGGCTTCCAGCCCTTGAAGGGTAATGAATACCGAGCGGTCGATAGGAGTTCCAGTGGGTTCCAGGATACCAGTGACTGAAAAAGGTTTATCGTCATGTGAGTGAAAAGAAACCTCACCCACACCGTGACTCAGGGTCAGGTGGTCACCGATCCGGTACCCCAGCTTCGCGGCTACGGCACTGCCAACAGCCACATCAAACATGGCTTTGGGTTCTACACCGGCACCAAAACGCGGTTGCTGATTGCGACGGTAATGATAGTGCGCATAAAAATCTGCGTTTGTGCCGACCACTCGAAAGCCACGGTGACTGTCCCCCATAGAGAGCGGAATGGTCCAGGCCACATTCGGATCGGAGGATATCTTTTCGTAAGTCGCAAAGCTGATATTGTTAGTTGCATTACCCATATGAAACACAGTGTAGAGCAAAAGTGGAACACCACCACCTCGGGCCCCAACAATCAAATCCGTTTGGCTGATCGTATTGGTAAAACTTGAGCGCGCACTTTGGCGCACGCGTTCAACACCAATGAGCAATGCCACAGATAACGCCACTGACAAGATTGTCAGAATACTGGCCAGGCGCCGGTTCAGCAGGGACCGCCAAGCTAATCGCAGGGCTATCTTCATGCGTCCACCTCGCCAGACCTAGAGGCTCTGTTTAGGTCCAATAAAGACAAGTTACGAGTAAATAGCGGTGCGAGACTGTGATCGTGACTCACGAACAGAATCGTGGCCTTTGCCTGATCTGCCGCCGCGAACAGAAGCTCGATAAATTCCTGACGACGATTGCTATCGAGAGCTGATGTTGGTTCATCCGCGATGATAAACTCAGGCGCACCAATTAACGCTCGCGCTGCGGCCACCCTCTGCTGCTGACCGACGCTAAGTTCCGTCACCGGCCGGTCCAGTAGGTTAGCTATGTTCAATTGGCGGCACAGATCTAACGCTGCAACATCGGGAGTTACCCCACCCAACCGCATCTTTCTCTCTGGGCTCAAATGACAAGGTAGAGTGATATTCTCGAGCACATTTAGATAGGGAATCAGGTTAAAGATCTGAAAAATATAGCCCAAATGGGAACTACGAAAACGGTCACGCTGAGCCGAACGCAGCGTAGCGAGATCCTGTCCCAGCACCCTAACAGAGCCACCTTGGGGCACTAAAATGCCGGCAAGAAGTCCGAGCAAGGTCGTTTTGCCGCTGCCGCTGGGCCCGTGCAGGAATACGTGTTCACTTGCAGCAATCTGGATGGCGGCAATATCGAGAACCTTAGGCCCATTTTTATAGGCGTAAGTGAGATCCTTAATATCTACGGCGAACGGATTAGCCGTCATCATGGCATCAACCCTACTCACGTCTGTTCTTCGGCACCGGCAGTCTTATCTATCAATACTTTATGGGTAGTCGAGTGGGCGAGGTAAATCCATAAGAATCGGTGCCGTAAGGGCCAGCCAAACATTCAGACGTAGGTCTCATCTTTACTCATGATCTCGATTTTGCCTGAAGCTACCAGCGCCTGAGCCATTTCAGCAATTTGCTGCTGGGAAGCCTGCACATCTTGCAGGCGGGTCTTGGGCATCGCTGCAACATCATCCTTCAAAAGCTTTGCCGCTCGTTCTGACAGATTTTTATAAATGTGTGCAGTGACTACCTCGTCCGCTGATTTTAGCGCAAGACGCAGTGCAGCCGCCGGTACCTGAGCCAGTAGCGCCTGCATGCCACGATCACCGATTCGCACTAGATCGGCGAAGGTAAATAGACGACGGCGCACCTTCTCCGCTAATTCAGGATCACGCTGTTCCAGGCTTAGCAAAAGGCGCTCACCCTCAGACTGACCCAGTGAGTTGATCAACTGTACCAGCTTGTCTACCCCACCCAAATTTTGACTTTGCCGCACAACACCGCTCCCCTGGTCCTGCTTCAGGGTAGTGACGATGAGCTCCAAACTTTCCGCATCGACCGAGCCTAGACGGGCCAGTCGCTGAAGAATGTCCACCTTTAGCGCAGGTGGGAGGAGCTGCACAGTTTTACTAGCCAGGGCTGGCGCGCAATGTGCGACGATTAAAGTGACCGTCTGCGGTACTTCGTTCTGTAATAATGCGGCGAGAGCTTCAGGCTCCTTGGAGGCAAGTAGATGACTCAGCTCACTCGACAGGGCATCAGCATCGCTTCCTAAACGTTCCGCCTCTTGTTTATGCCCTGCCAAGCGCAGTAGTCGCTGCGCAGTGTCGTGGTCTCCGTTGATCCCTTGCGTTGGGTTCAACAGGGAGTCTTGAAATTCACTAGCGACCTCGCTCGCGACCTTAGCGTCAACGCGACCTAAACGACTCATTGCGGCAGCAATACGAGTGACTTCAAGCGGTCGCATCTGACCGACAATTTCACTGGCGAGTTCTTCACCGAGTGTCAGCAGTACTACCGCTGCTTTTTCTGCACTGGTCAGCTTTGGAGCGCCCATGCCAGTTCCTCCTTAGGAATCCTCGGCAAAAACAGGATAAACCTTTAATTTTAAAGTATGACAGCTGGACTGTAGGCAGCTGTTATAACTGGCACTTAGTCGTCCTTATGCCTGAGCAGTATTAAAACAATCTCTGGAGGAACCATGCCTTGCTACCAGCCACTGGCGAAACCTCACAGAATTATTACGAAATATCGCTAGTAACGATCTTATCTCAAGCTCCGACCCCAAAATACCGATAAGTGGGTGGATTACTGAGATAGCAACTCCTGGGCGAGGTAGAGAATAATTGCGCACCATGAAGTTTACCTGGCTGTTACTTTTGACGGGACTGTATTCCTGCGGGCAGTCAGAGTCCGTTAAAAACACGCCTATTAAGCCGCGCAACGGCGCAACCTCAACAAGTAAAAAAATAGACAGCGGCGATGTCGAAGCCGATGACAGCATAGACAAGAAGAGCAAAAAAAAGAGCCTCGCCCCCTCGACAGCAGCCTCTGATACAGCGTCAGAAACTGCCACTCCCGCCCAGCCCACACTCGCCTTCATGTCTAATCCTGAGCAAACGGGTCCTATGGCTGTAAAATCTTATACGCAAGGGCTCAGCGACCCATCCTACAGCTCCTCGATCATTTTTTATCCCGATGATGGTTCTACCCTTAAATTTCCTGCAACGACTCTAAGTGGTGGCTACAGTAATACTAAGGAACAGATGATTTGGCTCGCGCAGCATCTGGCCAGTCACGGATTTATCGTTAGTATCTTTACTCCCACCAATACGAATTCGACTGACCCACGAATTTGGGCGACTGGCCACAGCGGATCGATAAATAAACTAAAAACTGAAAGCCTGCGCCAGGGCAGCCCCATCCAAGGTAGAGTCGATGAAACGCGCCTCGGAATTATGGGATTCTCTATGGGAGGTGCAGGAACTATAGTTGCAGTAAATTCATTAGGAACAGCAGTGCGCGCTGCTGTCCCGATTTGCGCTTATCGGCCTGGCGTTGTGAGTGCGGATGTAGCTAGCCTATTCGTGACTGGCACTGCAGATGCAGTTGCATCTCCTGCTGCGATTCAACAATCATTTGCGCAGTCTCAAGTGAGAGCACCGCTAGGCCTTGTAAACTTTGATGGACTCGGACATCAAAATATTACAAACCCAAGCTCGTTTCGTCGCCAACTTTCACGTTATGTAACTGCATGGTACCAAGTGTATCTTGCCGGCAACAAAGTTTACGAAACCTATATCGACGGTGAAAAGCTGAAGGAAGATCGAGCCGGCGGTGGCATTGCCGATTTTCAGTTGAAGAAATAAGGCTGACATATTTGATCCTCCGGAAGTGGCAAGCATACCCACCCGTAGCAGGTGTTAATACACTGAGGTCAAAGGCCCAATACGAATTATTCAAGTAGGTAATAAAAGTTGCCGAGAGAAACCTTATTAGAATGTACTTAGAGCTCTGTTAAGGAACCGGTCAGTTCGACCGATCATCAACCTGGGGATACGCCCTAGGAGTTGACTGAGCCAAATAGTGCCGAACTCTATGGCACCAAACCAAACGGAATTTTATTTGACGAATCTGGACGAAAAAATTAGCGCTAGTGAATCTCAACAGCTCGCCCATCGCATGCTGCAAAACGAGATCCGAACTGTCAATACATTTGCTCGTGCTTCTCTGCCGGTTTATCTGGCTTCTTGTATCATAATGGCAATACTTGCTCCTGCTGGCCTGAAGCTGGCTTGTACCCTACCATTTACAGCATTTGCTCTGATCAACATTTGCTGGATGCTCTACTTTCGCAACCCAAATCGAGTTGCAACTCTTGCTCAAGTACTGACACTCGGCACGATGCACCACACGGTTGGCACTATCAGTTTCAGCATCATCCTACATTTGGCCATGACAGATCCTGAACTCGCACGCGGTTACTTGATCATGGCTGGCCTACTTTATGGTGTACTTGGTGTTTTGATGAACATAGCGAACCCAGCTAGCTCCGTCGTAAATACAATTCTCACTATTTGCCATGTTGCCAGCGGCATTCTGATCTGGCATTTGAGCGGTTATCCATATCTACTTACTTGGGCGTTGCTTCTCGGACTCTCTGATACATTGGGATTATCCTATTTTCTGCTTCAAGCGCGCCGCAGCCGCTCCCACACGCTCATCGAAATTCGCGCCAAAGCCTTAGAGGCTCAAAATCGCGAATTAACCCAGAAGGCCATGGAGTCTGACCTTGCCCTTGCACGTCAAATGCAGAGATCACTAGCGCCGCCACCGGAAACATTGCGTTCGGGTTTGTTCTCGCTACATTTTTATCACGTCGCTCATGGAGCTTTGGGTGGGGACTGGTCGGCAACTCGCGTGCTAAATGACGGTACCATAATCATTGCCGTCGGTGACGTCACCGGCAAGGGAATACCAGCCGCCATGGTAGTGCAAGCTGTGCAAGCCCTTTGGGCGCACTCGCTGAGCCAGCCTATATTTGAACCAGAAACCTGGATAAACAGTGTAAATCAGACTTTATTGATGATGGGTGAACGCGAGCCTCACACGCTAACTCTCGGGGTTTTAGTCCTTGAAAAACTTAAGATGACTTATTATTCAGCAGGCCACATTCCGGTGATGATGCGTTCGCATGCTATCGGCTCCACTGATATTCGCCTCGTCCAAGGGATCGGCAACATACTGGGACTCCAAGAAAGGAGTGATCTAACACCAGCCGTCATCCAATTCGATCCGCTCCGTACAGAATCGATACTAATAGGTAGTGATGGGATTTTGGGGTGGGAGCTGCGGCGTCATAAGAAACTGGTCATGAATCTGTTTGATGAACTGAGCACGACCGGCCAACCAAACTTCGAGGCTGTACCCGTAAATGACGACCAAACCCTGGTTTGGGTCGAGTATTCCCCCACTAAGCAAGCTGCGTAGCAGCGGACAAAATAACCGCAATATATTAAAAATACTGACTAATTTTAGTATAACAAAAATAAAAGATGGGCTTTCGACAAATGAGAGCTGACCCGTTTTTCGATGGCCGCTACATTACCGTCTTTAAGTTGCCACTTTAAGTTCCTAACCTTTCAGGAACTAAACGGAGATACTTTTATGACTAAGGCCCTTCTCATGGCCGCTTTGGTTATGATTAGTTTTGGAAGAGGAGAGCTGATCGCGATGGCGAACAGTGTAAGTCCTGTCTGGTACAAGGGATCACTCGAAGCCGGCTTTGCTGAAGCCAAACGCGACAGTAAACCTATATTAGTTTATTGGGGTGCCGTATGGTGCCCCCCTTGTAACGAGCTAAAGAGCCAAGTCTTCAGTCAACCGCGCTTTGCTGAATTGATGAAGCCTATGATTGCTATCGCTCTAGACGGTGATAGCGAGCAGGCTCAAGCTTGGGGCGACAGCTTGCAGGTGCATTCCTACCCCACTGTGCTTTTACTTTCATCTGCCGGTAAAGAGCTGATGCGTTTACCTACTAGCGTAAGTATGGCGGAATTCGAGACGGCTTTAACGGCTGCTTTGAATGACGGCCAAAATTTTGCTGAGGCTTTAAAACGTGGCTTGGACGGCAAGGCCACTCAAGCTGACTGGCGCATGCTGGCATACTACAACTGGGCTGAATCGGCTCCTGCACCAGAAACCACGTTCGACCTACTGGCGACACAAGCCAAACTTTTGGACCGCATAGCTGAGAGCCCAAGCTCTACCTACCTAGTGGCAGAGCGTGCATTACTGAGCGCACATTTTTTAAATAGCTGTCTCAGCACTGCACCGGAGGAGCGCAAAAAATATCATGCCGTTGGTAGAACTCAGCTCAAATGGCTACTGGATCATTCGGCAGCCGCACAGGCAGCGCGCTCAACCTTAGCCTATAATATTGAGATCCTTGCCTGGTTATATCCAGACAACGATAAAGAGTCGCAAAAGATCGACCAACTTTGGTCCAAGGCAGCGAAGCAAATTGCCGAAAATCCCGAAACTTCGATCGATGTCAGGCTCTGGGCGCAATGCGAGCCTCTGCAACTGTTTCGCCTTAGGCACAAAGGTGCGCCTATTACTCCAGCATTAAAACGGCTAGTCATAGACGCTGTAGCCACTGCAGATAGATCCGCTAAATCAAGCTATGAGCGCCACTCCTTCGTCTCTGGCGCGGCTTCGCTTCTGCAAGATGCTGGTGCCGTAGACGCAGCCAGAAAGCTGCTAGATCGGGAACTGCTCCATACCAACACGCCATGGTATTACCAGTCTGCCTATGCAAGTTTGGAAAAGTCAGCAGGCCGTGATGCAGAAGCATTAGCAAGAATTCAAAAGGCGAGAGAATCCGTAATCGGGCGCGCCAGCAAACTGCAATGGATCACCGCAGACTTAGCGATGACTGCCAGCACTTCATCACCAGATCAACGGGAACGCCTGGTCCGCCTCGTCCGGGAATATTATCAAGAGGCCATGCAGCTTCATGACAGCTTCAAAGGCCGCAACAGCAAAACTGCAGCCCGCGTTATTGAACAGCTTAAACCCTGGTTAGCCCAACCACACGTCAGGCAAGTAGTCGAGCAGTATGCGGCCAAGTGCAAGACCGCGGACGCCCCCGAGGGGTGCAGTGCTCACTTTGCTGCATTAGGGCTCCCAAATGACGGCAGCACGGCGAAATAATGCCATTAATGACAAAGCCGCAGGATCATCATACGATATCTTCTTTAAAGAAGCTGGGAGCTGAAAGTGGACTTACTACACACCGCCATCGATCTTATTAGACATCTAGACGTTCATTTGAATGCTTTGCTGGGGTCACTCGGCGCATGGTTCTACGTACTATTATTTCTAATTATTTTCGCAGAAACTGGCCTAGTGGTTATGCCATTCCTACCGGGTGATTCGCTCCTATTTGCTGTCGGTGCTCTTGCTTCGATCCCGGACTCACCACTGCAGCTGCCACTGTTAGCTCTAACGTGCTTTGTCGGCGCCCTTCTAGGTGATGTCACCAACTACAGTGTCGGAAGGTTTTTTGGGCCACGGCTATTTAGCAAAGAAGCCTCACGCATCTTTAACCGCAGGTATCTGACTGATACCGAGGCATTCTACGAGAAGCATGGCGGCAAGACGATAATCATCGCGCGCTTCGCACCAATTATCCGCACATTTGCGCCTTTTGTGGCTGGGATAGGCCAGATGAAGTTCGTGCGCTTTATCTCTTTTAGTATTGTCGGAGCGGCACTGTGGATTGTGCCATTTTTATCGGGTGGATATTGGTTCGGCAACAACCCAGTCATGAAATCAAACTTTCACTACGTGGTCGTAGGCATTATTGCATTATCTGTCACGCCCGCTTTATTGCAAGTACTCAAGGCAAGACGCGCTGCACGCCTTACCGCAACTACGGCTCAGCGGTGAAGCTTTTGATGACTGGAATTCGACACACCTGCTGAAGTTACAAAAGCCACTGTCGAAGCAATCAGCCCCGGCACCACCAGTGCCGCACTACCGGTTGCTTCGGCAACAAAGACTGCAGCAAATAGCAGACTGTTGTAACTTGCACCCGTAAAAGCTGCGATCCCCATCAGGGTGAAAAGACCGGGTTGCATGGACGGAAAGAGCGAATCACAAGCAGCACCAAGAGCGGCACCTATCGTTGCAGATGGGATAAAAAGCCCTCCCACCCCACCACAGCCGAAGGTAATCACAGTAGCAAGCATCTTAACCACAAAAATGAACAAGCAGATTTGCAGCGTATAATCGCCGTGCAGTAGCCGACGGGCTTCAGGTAAACCAGCCTGCAGAGTGACTGGCTCACCAACGACATAGGAAGATACGTAGGCGAGCAAGCTTAAAAGCACTCCACCAAGCAAATAAAAATAAAAACGAGGAATTTTACTCGCGTTAGTTATGCGCTTGATCCCAGACAAAGCACCTAGAAATAGATGCGAGGAAAGACCCGCCACCAAGCCCAGGGGGACGCACACAATTAGATCCCGCCAATTCAATATATAGGCTACATGAATCGGGAAATACGGTGTTGCCGAACCAATTGCCGTAAACGTCAGGTAACTCATTGCCGACGCAACTAAGCCATGCAGCAGAGCCTCATGAGCCATGTCATGCTTATAAGGTGACTCGACTCCCATGATGGCACCGGTGAGCGGCGCTCGAAAAATAGCCGAGATTCCTGCCGCGGCACCCGCAAGCATGGTGATCTCAACCTTTGCGTGCACGAATCTCCACCGCCTTAGACGGTTTAATTGAGTCTGGATAAATCCACCTATAATGGCTCCCACCCACTTACTTGCGCCTTCCATACCGGCACTACCGCCAAA
>CAIWTN010000121.1 GCA_903915625.1 uncultured Pseudomonadota bacterium
AGCCTATTGCACCGAGTCTGTCCTGCTGGAAGAGGGTTCTGGCGGGGGGACTTCTAGGGGAAACCGGATGGGGGATGCCGATCGGGAATCGTTTAGGCTGTGCGCCGAAGGATGGGCCGGTTGGTCCACATTACGTTAGGCTGCACGATCGACACCATGGACCTGCCACCGCTCTCGCCAGACGACCAGGCCGAGCTGCAGCGACTCGAGGAGTCGATGTGGCAGCAGTCCCATCGCTTCGACTTGGCATTTCAGGAAGCACGCTTCGCCTCGGACTTCTTCGAGTTCGGACGGTCTGGTCGCGTCTACGACCGAGCTCAAGCGATTCGTACTGACTCCCAACCGATCGCTGCCCGGCTGCCACTAGCCAATCTCCGGTTTCGAGTGCTCGACGTACGCACGGTGCAGCTGACATACGACTCGGCCGCTGAGTACGACGGCATCATGGAGTACGCCCGTCGCAGCTCCATCTGGTATCGGGGCTCCAGCGGCTGGGTAATGCGCTTTCATCAGGGCACACCCTTTGAGCCCTAGACCCAACCGTGCTGCCTAACCCTACGCTCAACCGGACGTGCAACAGCGTGCGTCGCCCGGGCCTCATTTCATTGTGGCCCGGCCGCCGCCCGCTGCCGCACGCCGGTTAGCTTCACGTTAGCCGTCACATTCACCATACTTTGTCCGTATGCACCTGAAACTCAGTTCCATCGCGCTTGCAGCGTTGCTCCTTGGCACCTCATCAACCGGCGCTCAAGAAGCAACAGGTAAGCCTGAGTGCAGCCCGCCGCGTCCGATACAGCCGCGCCCAAGTACGCCAGCCGCGCGACCGGAAGTGAACGTGCATTGTGGAGCAAACTCGATTACCCAGACATATCCAGCGCAGACTGCGCCGAGCGGCCCTACTCCGTCTACGTCGAAGCCCATAGAAGACGCGTCCCCAGGGTTCTCTATCTTGGTTGCCCTAATCAGTGGAGCAGCTGGCGTGCTCGGGGCATTTGCTGGCGCGATTGCCAGCTACCTTGTCGCACGCGCAAAGGCCAAGTCCGACCTGGAGCTTGAGACTAAGCGGCTCTCAGCGAATGTCATAGCCGCAGAGCGGCTGCGCTGGCTACAAGATATTCGACAGAGGCTCTCTACTCTCTTCCAACGGCTGGATTTTCAATACAACGTACTTAAGAGACCAGTGGCGCCGGGCTTGGTCCCTGCGACGCAGCAACAACTCGATGAAATGTCTACCGAGGTGATGGGGCAGTGCAACATGATTACATTGATGCTGAATCCGGCGAAGCCTGATCAAGCAGCGTTGCGAGATTCGATTCAAGGATCACTACAGTTCATGCAGTGCGTCTTTCAGCAAGCATCTAATGGCATCCGAACATTTGACGACGCCAAGTACACGACCTCCAAGCAAAGTGCCTTTGACGCCATGACACGACTAGGTGTGGAAACTTGGAAGCAGGTCAAGTCTCTTGCATAGCGCCAGTGACGGCTATCCCCTCGCTCAAGCGGAGCGCCAACGGCAGGCCACCAGGCCCGGGCCGGTGGTACGCGGTACATTTTCACTGGCCCGGGCCTGGCGTCCTGCCGTCGTCGCCCGCTTAGCTCGAACGTTAGGCCGCACAGTACACGACAGCAGCGATCACGCCACTTCAAGCCACCGTACCGCTCTCTGGGCCCACTCAATCGGCAACCACAGCCAATGCACCTGTGCGACAGCCAGCTCGGCAAGACCAAGAGGTAGACTTCGTCAAACCTCTGAAAGAACCCATGGCGCACAAGAATCTCTCAAGCGCAAAGAAGGCAAAGAACGACGAGTTCTATACCCAGTACGGAGACATCCAGAAGGAGATGGAGTCCTATCTCGAGTACGACCCAGGAACATTCAAGGGTAAGGTCGTTTACTGCAACTGCGACGATCCATACGAGAGCAACTTCTTCAGATACTTCGTACTGAACTTCAAGAAGCTCGGACTGAAGCAGCTCATAACGACGAGCTACAAGCCATCCCCAATAGCCAACAGCCAACTCAAGCTGTTCGGCGGCGACACGACCCTTCCGGCCTCAAAAGGCCGTCCAAAGGTTACAGCCAACAAGTTTGTCATCAACAAAGTCCACGATCTAGATGATAATGGCGAATTCAATCTCGCCGATGTTGCCGAACAGCTAAAGCGCAATAAGGGGAACGAGTGGAGCCCACTTGAAGGCGACGGCGACTTTCGAAGCATCGAATGCATCGAGCTTCTGAAGCAAGCTGATATCGTAGTTACAAACCCACCATTCAGTCTTTTTCGTGAATACATCAAGCAGTTGATGCAGCATGGAAAGAGATTTTCCGTCATCGGAAGCATGAATGCCATCAGCTACAAAGAAGTGTTCCCCTTGATAAAGGACAATCTTTTGTGGCTTGGGGCGACTGGGAACGGAAGCGACATGGTGTTCGCAGTTCCCAGCGGAATCGACATCGCCGACGCAGATAGACAGAAGGCTGCTCGAATGGGGTTCGTAGGAGACTACACGAGATTGGGAAATTCCTGTTGGTTTACGAATCTTGACCACGGAAGGCGTCATCAGCCACTTCCGCTTATGACCATGGCTGACAACCTCAAGTTCAGCCGTTTCAAGCAGATAAAAGACAAAAAGAAGTATGACAAGTACGACAACTATGATGCGATAGAGGTTCCATTCACTGCCGCCATTCCAAGTGATTTCAATGGAATTATGGGCGTCCCCATAAGCTTCTTGGACAAGTACAACCCCGACCAGTTCGAGATAGTTGGTCTCACGCAATCCTGGTACGGTATTGCCACTCAGATTTATCCGCAGCAGACGCAAGTCAGCGCGACCGGCACCAGAAGCACCGTGACTAAACTCAACGACGGCCCGGCAATCAAACTTGACACGCCGCCCTCTGGAGAAACCTACTACATCGTCGGCAAGAATTGCTACACGAAGCTATATGCCCGCGTCCTGATTAAGCACAAGCGGACCCCCACATGAAAGCGACCTTGCGGACAGAAATCACCGTCAAGCAAATCTGCGACGGGTTTGTCTACAACGAACTCGAAGGCAAGGGCCTATTTGGCCTCTCAGGGAGATTGACAATACAACCCGAGTATCAGCGCAACTACATCTATGCCGCCGATGGAGGGAAACGGGAAAGTGCTGTCATCGACTCTGTGCTCAAGGGGTATCCGCTCGGTCTGATCTATTTCAACAAAATCCCTGGTGACCGATTCGAGGTTCTCGATGGCCAGCAACGAGTTACAAGCATTGGCCGCTTTGTGACTGACAAGTTCACGATAAAGGATGGCGACGGCAATGAGCAGTACTTTAGTGGAATGCCGAAGGACAAGAGAGATCGAATCCTAACCACCAGCCTCCTCATCTATGAGTGCGAGGGAGAAGAAAGCGAGATCAAGGAATGGTTCAAGACCATTAACATCGCCGGGGTCCCGCTCAATGAGCAGGAGCTTCTGAATGCAGTCTATTCCGGCAAGTTCGTAACGCTCGCCAAGGAGACGTTCAGCAACAGCCAGAACTCGAACATTCAGAAGTGGGGAGCCTATGTAAAGGGAACTCCTCTTCGCCAGGACTTTCTTGCCTGCGCACTTGACTGGGTTAGTAGGGGGAACGTCAGTGACTACATGAGTCGCCATCGCACGGACGCCAACATCAACGAACTAAAGACCTACTTTACAAGTGTGATCGATTGGGTCTCGACGGTGTTCACGGACGTCGAAAAGGAAATGTGCGGCGTGGAGTGGGGGCGACTCTATGAGACGTACCACAAGCAGTCATATGACCCGTCCAAGGTATCGGCCAGTCTGCAGAGTCTTTACGCAAGTCCGTACGTGAAGAATCGCAAGGGAGTCTTCGAGTACATATTGGGGGGATCACTTGATACGAAGCTGCTTGACATTCGAGTCTTCGACGAAGCAACTAAGAAGATTGTCTACAAGGAACAATCGGATAAGGCAAAACTAAAATTGATATCTAATTGTCCGCATTGCGCAATTGGCCACGATGCGAACAAGCAGAAGATTTGGCCGATGGTCGATATGGAAGCCGACCATGTAGCCGCATGGAGCAAAGGCGGTGGCACAGACATTAAGAACTGCCAAATGCTCTGCAAACCGCACAATCGCGCCAAAGGCAATCGCTGAACCACGACGCTGGCACATCGCGGCAGTGCGGCCTAACCCCTCGCTCAAGCTGACCCGCTACGGCAGGCACTGTAAGCCCGGCCTGAGGTACTCCGTACATTATCTCAGTCCGGGCTTACAGTACCTGCCTCCGCGGGCAGCTTAGCTCGAACGTTAGGCATCAGAAAACGCATGTCAGCGCTCCTCGAACCACTTCACGAAAGCCACTTTGAGCGGCTTCACGCACTTTTCGACTCAGTCTGTCGCGAAAGGCGCTTTCTCGCATTCACTCATGCTGGGCCGAAGGAGCAGACGTTTGCGTACTACCAAGGCATCCTCACAGCTGGCGACATCCACTTTGTCGCCCTCTCCGGCGAGCAGCTGGTTGGCTGGTGCGATGTACTGACCCTCATGGGCCAGATGCGCGCCCACTCATCAGTTCTAGGCATGGCCGTGGCCAAAGACTTCAGAGGGCAAGGCATCGGCCGCCAACTCATCATTAAGGCATTGGCCAAGGCCGACGAGCGCGGACTGAAGCGAGTTGAACTCACAGTTCACAGTGAGAACACCAATGCCCAAGCTCTGTACAACAGCGTTGGGTTCGCGTTCGAAGGTACTCAGCGTCGCGGTTGGTGCCTTGACGGTCAGTACTTCGACGTTCACCACATGGCGCGCCTCGCTGATGCCTAACCCCTCGCTCAAGCTGACCCGCTACGGCAGGCTTTGTAAGCCCGGCCTTAGGTACTCTGTACATTCTCTCAGTCCGGGCTTACAAAGCCTGCCTCCGCGGGCAGCTTAGCTCGAACGTTAGGCGCTACTTGGCGCCCGGCCATTCGCAAGACACGCCGCGCCCTGCGCCGTTGCCGAACGTCACCACGCATCGGGTGCCGTCTTCCATCGTCACGGGCACAACATGGGTCACATGGTTGCCGCCAGCAACAAAGG
>CAIWTN010000122.1 GCA_903915625.1 uncultured Pseudomonadota bacterium
ACTGGGGCCAGTGGCAACAGCCCAGTGTTTAATTCGAACGGGACAGTCCATTTGCTGAACATCCCGATGGCGTCAGTCAGCGGCGTTACGGCTGGTTTAGTTTCAAATAGTGATTATGCCGCGTTTAATAATAAAATAAGTGGAGTCACCGCTGGCACGGGTATCTCTGCCGTGACGACGGGAGGGACAGCGACAGTCAGTCTGAGCCCTGTAGGCACCGCTGGGACTTACGCCAAAGTCACCACAAATGCGCAGGGCCAGGTGATTGGTGGCACTACCTTAACTGCGTCGGATATTCCTGGGCTAGATGCAAATAACATTACGAGTGGTGTACTCGGGGCTAGTAATGGTGGTACTGGCGTTAACTCAATCGCCACCTTCCCTACTTCTGGCGTGGTGGTCACTCGTGATGCGACAGAAACGCTTACAAATAAAAATTTGAGCGCCGCTTCGATCAATGGCGCATCAAGTATCAGTGGCTCAACTACGATAGACACCACAGGTACTGTTAACTCTGGTGCCCAGACAGTGACTGGTAACGTTACGATACTCGGCAACGGCACGACAGCGAATAAACTTGTACTTAACGACAAGGGCTCGGCAAACTCAGTCGCACTGAAAGCTCCTGATAATCTAGCGTCGTCACTTACTTTAGAACTACCGAGTAGCAATGGATCATCTGGCCAAGTCCTCTCAACTAACGGCTCTGGTACTTTAAGCTGGGTATCTGCTGCTGTTGGCAGCGTTACAAGCGTCACTGGTGCGGCTCCGATTGCGGTAGCTAACGGAACGTCAACGCCAGTGATTTCTATGGCGCAAGCTAATGGCAGCACCAACGGCTACCTAAGCTCAGCCGACTGGACTACGTTTAATGGTAAACAAGCATCTGGTAGTTATCTGACAGAACTCACCGGTGATGTTACAGCAGCGGGGCCTGGATCTGCGGCGGCCACACTTGCTGCAGTGGTACTTGCGGGGACGTCCACCAAAGTTACTTATGATGTCAAGGGGCGAGTGACTTCAGGCACGTCGCTGATCGCAGCGGATATTCCGCCGCTTAGTGCAGCCGTAATCACGAGCGGAGCACTCGCAGTGGCCAACGGTGGTACCGGACTAGGCACGACCCCAAGCAACGGGCAGCTTCTGATTGGTAACGGAGCAAATTACGCACTTGGCAACCTAACGGCTGGCACCGGCATCAACATCAGTAACTCAGCAGGAGCTATTACCGTAAGTGCGACTGCCGATGCGTCTACCAAGGTGTCTAAAACGGGCGACACGCTGAGCGGGGCTTTGAATTTGCCGGCTAATGGTTTGGTTGCGGGAACGAATCAACTTGTGCTGGCTAATGGGAATGTCGGGATAGGAACGACGGTGCCGGCAGTATCAATTGATCTGCGTAGCCGCACCGATGCCATAGCTCTGCCAAGTGGTACCAGTGCGCAGCAGCCTGCCTCGCCGGTCGCTGGCTGGATACGTTACAACACCACCACTAGCGCACTTGAATATTATAACGGTACGATCTGGGCGGCTGCTAGCAATGCGGTGGACCCTGCGGGGATGATAGGAGCTTATCCCATGGCGACTTGTCCAACGGGTTGGCTCCAGGCAAATGGCGCTGCGGTGTCGCGGACCACATATGCTAGTTTATTCACAGCTATTGGAACGATGTATGGATCTGGAGATGGTTCAACGACCTTTAATTTGCCCGATTACCGTGGCTACTTTCTGCGTGGATGGAATAACGGTACCGCGATTGACCCTGATGCTGCATCGCGCACCAACCGGGGCGATGGTACCACTGGTGATAACATCGGAACCAAGCAAAGTTATGCAACTGGACCATTAGCAAACGGAAGTGTCATTCTTTACGGCACGACTAACTATGCTAGCTACACGACCGGAGGAGGCAATGCTGGTCCAGTTGTACAATTATCTAATGGTTATAACCCCAGGGAATCAGACAACGAAACTCGTCCCAAGAACGTCAATGTCATATACTGTGTGAGTACTGCGATGATTGGGACGGTAACGACTGCGAACACAGGATCCGGATCTGCGAATTACATTCCGCAATGGACTAGCACCACTGCCCTCGGTAATAGTCCTGTGGCTGTGAGCGGAAGCAACGTCGGGATTGGTTCTACCGCGCCGACACAGGCCCTCGACGTTGGCGGTAAAGTAGCCAGCACAAACCTGCGTCAAATGGTTTCGGCGACTAACGAGGTCACGACCACATCGACCACGGCTGTTGATATACCCAGCATGTCAATGACGATTAATGGTAGCGGGCTCCCGGTGACTATGATCGCGAATTTGAGCGGCATATATTTCGCCGCAGCATCCTACGCTCTCTATATCTCCTTAGTTGTCGATGGCAGTCAGGCGTCACTTTGTGTCATATCCGCCGCTGCTGCAGGCAATAAAAACTCCTGCAGCCTGACCGCCATGCAAACCCTATCCGCTGGATCTCATACTATTAAACTTCAGTGGTATCTGCAGTCAGCGGGAACGGCTGGAGTGTCGTGGGGATTTGCAAATCGCTCGATACTTGTTTTTGAATAATTCCACTGATTGATTTGCTACATGACAGGCACTTTTTGCTACCCATTGAATTTTTTGGGACCGAATCACCTCGCGGAAAGATAGGCAACTACTTGAACATCGCATGCCAGCTACACCCCCCTACGCCAGAACATCCTGAAAGCATTAATATTCAAGGTCCTATCGTGACTCACATCGGCCGCTGGCTAAAGACCGCTGGAGGGTCCACCGATAGTTATCCGTCAGTCTGTTCTCTACCCTGTGAGGGATCAACATGGGAGCCACCACCAAGCCAAGCACGGATTTCTTCACCGATGGCGTCGCGTTTACAGAGCGGACAGGAAAGTTAAATCGTTGGCATGAGCTGCTCTGCCTCGGCCTGGAGCCAGACACCATGTCGGGGGGGTTTTCCAGCGAGAAGGCAGATATTCTCCTGAACTTTGTCCGGCGCGATCCTGCCTATCACATCATTACATTCGCATCGGATCGATATGTGAATCGGTTCGAGCCAGGACGAAACACTATATATTACCTCGCGGACGGAGACGCCGATCCAAACTTAGTCTGCGACCCATGTCTCGCACTTGATTGGCATTTAGTCTTTGAAGACTCGATCTGCAAGACTTTTGCCATGCTCAAGGACATTAAAAATCGTAACCAGACCAAGGGCTAAACGCTCGACCTGCTTCCAATCGCGATTAACCTTGGAATTGTGCGCGTTGCTCATACGCTCGTACAAATCCAACATCCGAGTGTTCACCGTGCCGCGTCTCAGTTCCCGCGAGATGAGATATTCGAACACCGCGTAGGCATCGACGTGATCAGCCGGCGTATACGAGGTACACGCCACTGGCAATTCAAATTGCTGCTCATCGCTGAAGATCGCTACCTGTATTGCCTTGCCGCTGCGCGTGACTCCGACATGCTGCACCGCTTGGGTCATGGAATCCTCCGATGGTCATCGCGGCGTCTTTTATCAATCGTGTGCCATGGCGTCCAACGACATGTACCTGATTTTTGGCCATGTCGGGATAGGAACTACAGCGCCGGGTGCGAAGCTCGAAGTGGCAGGCACTGCCGGTACCGATGGCATCAAGTTCCCTGACGGCACCCTGCAGACGACTGCATCGGGTAACATCAGCCTCTACTATACCGCCAGTGCCAGCACATCTTTGCCTGCAGGTTCGATATCTGGTGCGATTAACTTTGGTACCAAAATCTGGGATACCACCAATGCCTTCAATGGCTCTACGTTTACCCCTCCAGTCGCTGGGATTTACCAAGTCTCTACCTGCCTCAACTCCACTACTGGTGCGCTCGCTGCCTTTGAAGTGGACGTCTACAAGAACGCAGCCCGCTATATTGTGCTTGGCGGCGGCGCCAATCACAGCGCAAACGCTGTTTGCGGCACGGCTCTAGTTAAACTAGCCGCTTCCGACACAATGGATATCCGAGGATACACCTCGTCCAGCGGGGCCTCTACCTTCGGCGCCAACCCTAATTACGCGACTTGGATTCAGATTATCCGACTTTCCAACTGAATCCGAACACGCACGTCTGGCTTAGCAATAACCTGGTGGCAACGTCGGCATCGGCACCACAACCCCTGCCGAGCGCTTAGACCTCGGCAGTGGCAACATCAAGATGGGCTACTCGACTAATGGCAATAGCCACATCACGGTGGCTACCAGTCAAGCTGCACAGTCGTGGAGTGGCTATGTGACAGTATGCGGAGGCAATGGTTTCGTGATTAGTGCCTCTTGTTGGGCTAGCTACCCCCACACAACTTGTCCTTGGTCTGTAAATTCAAGCGGACAACTTGCTGCATTTAACTGCAATGCGTCCGGAGCAGCTAATTTAGCCTGCAACGTAATTTGCGCCAACATACGCTAACTAGTTTGGACTTCTTGGGGTCGGGCACTTCTAGCAACTCATCGACACCATTAGAACACCACAAAACATGACTACAAAAGATCTCGGGCTTTCAGTAGCTTAGCGCCAGTGCCCGACCCCATGCTTTCGTCATAAATCGAGAAACTCACGCAGTGCATTTACGACTCTCTTACGAATCTCATCGGGAATGATCCCCAAGTCGCGTCGAAATAATGTGTTATCCCAAGCGAGTATTTGATCAATCAAAAGGTCACTTTGCTGTGTAAGAGCAGTTATACCCTTAGGGATCCGCACGCGAAGTGGAAAAGCATCGTCGTCCAGCGTTTTTGTGGTAACCGGTATAATTACAGTACTGCCTAATCCTGCCTCACCAAATTCCGATGGCTGGATTGCCAATGCTGGTCGTTGTTTACCTGGCTTTGTTCCCACTCGGGGCTCGAGGTCAACTACATACAAATGCCATTGTAACGGAGTCAATTTTAAGTCCCTTTGATTCGGCTGTGACGCCTAAACTCAGCGTTAATTTCAGCGCTCTCATGCGCAGCGAGCTTTACAGCTTTCTGCCACCGTTTCGCGCGGCCTTGCCTCGCAACTTCCTGCTCAAGTAAAGCCAAAGCCATCCGTAGTACGGCAATTTTTGTAGTGGCGCCGGTCTTCCTTTTTAATTCCTCAATTTGTCTATCGTCTTCTTCCTGAATTGTCATTGGCTTATCCATGAAATATACCTCCAAGCATATCTTATAACATATCTATTTCATTCCCATCTGCAACGGTTGCTCAATCGGCAACGTCGGGATTGGAACGAAGGCGCCGGCTGCCCCACTCCATGTGAACGGCACGGCCATCGTCAGTGGTGGCGTCCAGCCCGACTACGACAGTGGCTGGATTACAGACAACAGCTCGAGTAATCACAATACGACTTTGACCCACAACTTAGGCGTTTACCCGACGAAGTGTGTGATGTGGTTCAGCAGCACCAACCCACCGTCAGGCGCCATATATCCGCGCGATTGCCGGAATGAGCCTAACCAGAGCGCCGCCGGCTACTATCAGAATCCCCTCGGCATCAGGACGACGACGACCCAACTTATCTACTCGATGGCCAACGGTGCCTATATGTTTACCACTTGGGACGCCTCGGCCGGCTGGTCTTACTGGAACTCGGGTTACTACCGCGTTTGCCTGTGGAAGTAGTGATTGGGACGACGGGGCCGAATGCTTTGCTAGTGGTTAACGGTAACGTGGATGTCCAAGGTAAGCGGCAGTTAGTCAAAAAGAGCAGCTTGATTGCCACTAAGCCGGCAAGCTCGATGTTGCAAACGTAAGCAGCCTCAAACGGACACATGACAAGGATCGAGGCGCTCAGAGAGACGCTGCCGTCTTATTGTCAAAGTAAATTTGATTTCTTGCTGCCTAAGAGAGTAATAGCTCCAAGATTTTGGATAACGAACTGCGGCGGCGTCAGTAGGCTCAGCCTGCGCCCACGCGGCAGGGTTCCCTCACTCAGCTGACAGTCAGGGCCCATCAACAATTGCAGCCGAGACCACAGCTCCGGTCAGGCCACCCGTATTGTTGTTCCACTCATATGCATCCATGATACCGAAGTAGAGCCGTGTTGCTCCGGCGGGGACCACAACGGTGCGCGACTCGCCCGTCGCGACTTTACCGGTGCCCACGAAGTAGACTTGGCCTAAGGCCGGAGCGATTTCGACCTGATTACGTGCAGCTTCTGAGGCATGGTCCAAGGCAGCGGGCACAGCTTGCGCTGAGACATCGCCGTCACCCAAGAATACGGCGATCAGGCCATTGATCGGCGCTTGCAGATCGGACTTCCCGAGAACACCTCCGTTACGGTGCCGCGTCACTTCGGCTGACAAGCCGTTAGCATCTGAGATCGCGCTACCACCGTGCGAAATCTGACCAGTCACGCTGAAGGTTAATCCAAAACCCGGAACGATACACCCTTGGCTAGCCTCAGCCACGAGCACCGGATTTTGTGCCGGCGCCCGGTCGACTGTCGTGTAGACACGTCCCTGGGCATCCGGGATCTGATAGGTCAGGCTGGTGCCGTCCTGCACCCCCGCCAGCCAGATGTTGGCGGATGCAGGCACTTGGTAGGGCTTCGTGCAGCCAGCAGGCAGGGGCTGCCCGCCGGTAGCGGCGTCGGACTGCGGCTTTTTACGCTCGGCAGGATCTTTTTTAGTAGGATCGGTCGCCCGTGGGGACGTTGTAGTGCCCTTGCCCGGTACTGAGCCGCTTGAACCAGCAAAATTAGACGACGAACAGGAACAGAGCCCTAGCGTAATCACCACTGACAGCAAGGCTGCTGTAGATGACTGCGCTCCTTTACCTGATTTGTCTACATTCTGATATGTGGCCACTATTGCCCCTCCGCTCAAGGAGATCGGCAGAATGCGGACAAAACTTTACCTTTAAGGTACCAACCAGATCGATTTCCTTACTTACCGCAGACTTGAGATTTGATGGTCTCATGTACCTCTAGCGTACTTTCGACATAATTGGGCTCGAATTCGTTTTCGAGTTGGCGAGGTTGTTGGTTGCCTAAGTTGACGTTGACGACAGTGGCTTGTACCACAGGCGTAGCGTTGGTTGGGTTAGTGTAGGCCTGCTGGGGACGCTCACTTTCCAGTTCAATGGTCTTTTCACGCACTACAAAGCGATATTTCTTTGGGTCCTCTTTCACCACAGAGATCCTTCTAAATGAACGGTAGCCACCATAACCGCCGACTTGTTTGAACTCAGTTACTAGGTCTGTGTCCGATCTGGATTTGATCTCATAGCCGGACAGGATTAGTGATTTGCGAATCTTCTCGAGATTAGTGTCGGGACAAGTGGTCAGCCGATAGACCTCACTTTGGGTCAGTGGCTGCATGTGTATGCAGTTGGTCAAAAGGCCACTGACTGCGCAGATGATGGTAACTTGGAGAATCCCTTTCATTGAAGTTCCTTTACCGCTCGTAATCTTGAGACTGAACTGAGGTCCAACTAATTAGCCACAGCAATCGGGAAGCGCTTGATACCGGCAACAAAACGCCTTTGATAACTTCGGCAATTTGACAATAGCAATTTGGATGCCAAAAGGGCGTGGGTTAAATTATTCGGTAATTACGTTGTTTTGATGTTGTGTGGCGGAGCGTAGGCCCAGACCTTGAACGGTATCATTTTGCTGGCCGCGGTATAGTCTCTTTACCGGAAGACTGCAGGTTGCGAGGCTAAAAGAATTCATACCATTGAGTTTTTCAGGCAAATTGAAACGCAATGACCACATCGAAGGCAATTCCAAGTTAATTGCATTACACGAATCATTGTGTTAATCGCCGCTTCCTGATTCGAAAAACTCAAGATTGATGCAATTTAGGAGATTTAAAATGTTCAAGAAGATGTTGTTCGTCGCGAGTCTGATGCTGTCCCTGTCTACATCAGCTAACGCAATTGGCTGGCACTGCAACGATGCTGTTGGAGGCTTCTGGAAATTCCATGCTGATGGCGGTCTTTTCTCTGGCCAGGTTCTAATCACTAACCCGGGATCCCCGACGGGCATTGCTTTCACAGGCTACTATTCCGGCCTAGTCAACAAACAAAACTGGTCTATGTTCGTCGCTGGTGGCAATTACTTTTGTTTTACCACGGACGGCGGACAGGGCCGGAACTATACATGTAATCAAAACGGCGGTAACGCCACAGTGTTATCTAACTTCATTAATCTGAGCAATTGCGACGGTGGGCTGTTCGACTAAGCCCGAAGTTTAAGGTCGTAACCTAGAAAAATAACTTGAGTAGTGAGTGGTACCGAAAGGTGCAGGCCTTTCGCTTGCTGACGCTAACTACTCAAGTATTTATCTGGATCCATACATTGCAGAACACTCACGCTCACCGCCAAGGTTTGCTTAAGCAACGAAGCCAAAACGATGCCAGCATTCGCCTATGGTTACCGGTCGTCACGGCTACTTGCATGGCCGCGGTGATATGCGGGTGGTATTTTCTCGCCACAAGTACTTCAAACTCCTCGCAATCTGCTCCCGCCGATGCCGAAAACATCCGTCTCGCTAGGCCCAAGATATCGCGACCACCCTTGACCACACCTGAGCCGCAGCAGTCAGTCACCTCCCAGCACACACCCTTGTCACCTCAGCAGCCGTTACAGAACGGTTTCGAGTTTCTGAGCAAGCGCCAATTTGACTTGGCAGAGGAGCAATTTCGACAAGTGCTTAGCAGCGACCCTGACAACATCAATGCTCTTCAAGGCATGCTTGCTGTCGAACGCACCGGAAGAACCAACATTGAAGCTACGATCACTTATCTAGAACGACTTGTTGCTCTGAGCCCTAACAACGTCGTTGTAGTCGCTGACCTCATGGACATGTACCGCCGAACCCAGCGCACTGCAGAGCTCGAGGAGCTAACGCATCTTTCGAAAGACATGATGGAACGCACAGCTTTCTTCGAAAAGCAGCGAGCCGCTCAACTTATCAATAGTGGCCAGTTTGAAAATGCCACAGCTTATTTGCAGTCCGTCGCAGAGACCGCATCCGAAGATTCAAGGCGCACGGCGATTTACGAGGAATTAGGTGATTTAGCTAAAGCCACTGGCAAGGCGGAGCAGGCTCTCAGTTACTACAAAAAAGCCGAAGCTTTTTGCAGCAACGCAGACCACTGTAACACTTTGCGCGCTCAAATCGAGAGACTCGCCGCGACTAGGGCGCCGTTGTGACATAATTTTTAACTTTCCCACTGGTGATTATGGGCCTGGAGTAATAATTTCGCGCAAATCCCTGGGCAATTTAGACTGAGCCCGCAATGTCGACAAAAATTTGCTCGATTCGGGCCAGTAGCGATTGCTCTGCGAAGCGATCACTTGCAGAGCGCCTTTCTGTAGCTCAAGATCGCTAGTTTGCGTAAAGTAAGCGATCAGGTCCGCGATCAGCTCTTTGGTTAAGTAACGGTCTTTGAGCGCTGCTAATGCTGCAACGCGAATCACGTCTGGACGACTGCGATTGCTGGCATAAGCAAAGAGTAGGCGCTCCACATCGTGGCCAGTAGTCTGACCCAAGGCTCCCAGTGCCGTCATCGCCGTCGCTCGGTCTGCAGAGCTAGCAAGGCTCTGAAGCAGTGCGGTGGCTGCTGGATCGGCGAGATTACCGAGTGCCGCTGCCAACAATTGAGGGCGTGTGGCCAGGCTCGATTGACTATCGATGACCTGTTCCACAAAACGAGGCCGGTCTTCGGCAAATAAGTGGGAAGTGGCAGCAGAGGCTGAAAGTATCGCTACTTTCGAAGTTTCACTGTCAGGATCCCCCTGACTCTTACTAAAAGCATCGAGTAAGTAGTCGATGTTCTCTGCGGCCGGCCGCGCGGTGAGAATGTGACTGCGCATAGCAAAATGCCAAAGATCGATGTAATCACCGGCCTGAAGGCGCGTCATCACGGCGAGTATGGCTGCCTGAGCCTCTCTTTGTGGCACGCTCGCAAGCGTACCAATCAGCATTCGGGCATAGTCGGGGTCAGCAGTGGACTTCATGACTTCCGGCACTAAGCCGGCGCAGTCCTCAGGCCAAAGTTTAAGCCGATCGATAAGATCGGTACGTACTTCTTCGCGGAGTTTGCTATCTGCACGCACTGCCTGCCACGATTTGAGCAAATGAGTCACTGACTTGGACGCAAGCTCACTTCGGCGTTGCTCGGGTAGACGGATCCCATGCCGCGGCGTTAGCCCAAACCCTGCGTCCTCTAAACGAGCCTCTTTGATCGCTGCTGCCATTGTGCGTGAGCGGCACAGTTGAGTGTCTGTTTGGGAACGCTGTTCCAAAGCGGCACGCCGCAAGTTCCAGCGCGCCCTAACATCGGCCGCTATAGGCTGCGCCGCACGATGGTAATGATCCTCACCGTCAATAGAACTGACTCTGACGTCGCCAGAAGACCCCACTGCAGTATTTGTAGGGGAAGTGGGTAACGTGATTCCTCCGTCTAATGTGACATTGGCACGCCCTACTTTGATTACCGGGCGTTCTCCTCCGCCCCACATCTGCACATAAGAATTTTTGGTCTTCAAATACCGATTGTTGGTCCCCGATACGCCACTAACTTGGTAGAGCACGAGCACCAACCCCATTGGGTCTACTTCTGCAACTTGGTAGTCTTTGGCACCGTCACCAGCCACGGTAAACTGCCAGCGTTCGATCATCGGCTTCGCAATATCGACTGCTTCGCGCTGCTGGTCGCTTACACCCATCGGTAACAGGATGCCATCGAGTGTGCCGTTGGGCGCATAGCGCGCATAAAGCTCCACGTTACCTATGCGTTCGCGAGACGTTCCCGGCGGAATGCCTGGTGCCTGAGCTCCCGACGTGCGCGACGGATCTGGAGCATCGCGAAACGCAACTTTAAGCAGCATACCTGCCGTCGCACTGTCGTCACCAGCTATGGGAGTGATCCGCATCGTACCAGCAAGAGACTTGTTGAGTGGCTGACCCGCAGCCCCCACTCCCTCGATCTGCATGGACTCATCAGTTGTGTATTCCACTACGAGCTCATGCTCGCAGCTGGGCAAATTTAGGCCAACCCCATCACCCGCATTACTCTGTATACCGGGACGATGCATTCGGGCAACCATATCGATCATAGGATCTGCAGGATCAGTAAATTCATCAGAGAGTTGATGGACCTTCCACCACCGGCTAGCTGTCCAAACGGCAATCACCGCAACGCATAATACCAGTGCTAATTTGAACTCCCGACGCCGCGCCAATTTCAAGGTTGTCCCCCGGAACCGATGGTCCAGGTATCTCCGGCAAGTTTAGTGAAACTACGCTGATTGCCGTTGCAACCCTGGTCCGCGGGTAAATCTTTGAAGGTTGCGGAACTAACGCAATAGTTGGCTGCTACCCCACTCCCGGTGCCCCATTGTTCTCCTTGACCTTGAGTGTCTGTAGTCGCATAGGCATAAATATCGCCATCGGCGAGGCGCAGCACGTTGCGGCATTGCCCCTTCTTAATCGGGAACCATCCTGCAGCGACCTGACTGGAATAACGGCTGTAAGCCACTGCACCATAAATCGTTTCATAGTCGGTTTGGTTGCAGAATTTGATCGTCGGCAGGTCCATCTGCATCGTGAATCGGTTGACTCCCGGCTTGATGTCAATTCCAGTGGTTGACACCATCTGTAAAGAGCCAAAGCAGCTAACGGCGTCACCATCTGGGAAGTTAAACAGATTCGACGAATCAACACAGATCTGTTTGTCTTTACCTGGCCACTGGATACCCGAGCGGTCGCTCAGTCGTCCGTAGACGTAAGCTTTGCCCTTGTAAGCACCGAGATCAGCAATCTTACTGCAGCTTCCAGGTTCTACGACGGACCACCCTGCTACCGCCCATTTGCCACCTAATTGCCGTGCCACGGCCACATCAATCGATTTAGCTGGGTGCTGGTTGCAGACTTCCAGCGTCGAGGGGGCGGGCCTATCGTGGCAGGCATCCACTTTGAACCACGAGTGAGAGTCGCCGTAATCGATGCCGTCATTGCGATAGAAAACTTGTTCGTATTTAAGGGCCGAAAATTTCCCCGCCTGGTCGAGTACACCTTGGGCATCGTTGCAGCCCTTGGCCAAGGCCGCGTTAATCCTGTCGAGACCTTGATCGAGCAAGTCACCGACCTGGTCCACACTCAGATTTTCAATCGCACTGACGCCGTCAGCTATGGCATCGAGAGTGCCTGTCACAACCCTACCAACTTCGGACACTTTATCGCAAAGCCCAGAAAGAGGCCCACATCCGGCAAAATTTGCCACGGATCCAGTCAATGAAAGTGATTTGCTCCGTGGGATAGCTTTGCAAGCACCTGCGAGCACGCTCTTCGCGGTATCGATGCCTGCTCCTAGATCAACTGAGGCGTTTAAGGCTAAATTGACTGGCAGCACTTTAGGCTTCATCAACGTAAGGTCCGCACAGGCGCCTTTCGCGCGAGTATCAGCGTCGATTCCCGCGTGTAGCGTGGTATCGACAAAGGTCATCGTTCCCGACACGCTAAGTTTGGGTGTTCCCATCCATCCCTTGAGACGGTTGGTAGCCAAATCCAATGAGGCCTCGCCGTCGAATGCCCCGTAGGGTTGAATACCTGCATGCACAACGATGGCGTCGATATCATCTTCGGCAACTTTAATGCCTACGTAATCCTGATGCAGTCCAATCTTGGCTCCGACACCGACAATAAACTCCACGGGAACCACGACGATCACAAAAGGCACATCGAAGAGTTCGATGCGCATATCAGCATAAACTTGCTCGTTGATACTTTTGCTCAGTCCCAATTCAACAACTTTCGGTTCGAGCACATCGTAGGTCTTGCCCAGGAACATAACCTGCCCTGACAGGCTCACTCCCTTGCCGTTGTTTGGATTCGAAGAATTTACACGGCTGGCGACGGCCTGCACTTTCGCCACGGATGTGGCGTTGTTCATGACGGTACCTTGCAATTCGCCGACAGCGGAACCATTACCATCACGCTGGACCTGAACGTTCCAGCCAACGGAGAGAGAGACTTTGTCGGGGTCGCCTAATTCCGGAGACCAAGCCGCTCCTTGGGCGATCATTTCGGGCACGTCGTTATCGGCACCGGACGCACCAGCGCTGTTTTGATAGTCAACAAATGTCTTCGCAAAACCATCGTTTATTCCGACCAACTCGTTGACCTTAACGGACGATGACCCTGGCGACCCTCCGGAAACTCCTCCCGCCCCGACTGCTACGCTATGGACCGGAGTTTTATCGAAGACCTTGCTCGTGTCCGTTCGCATCGCGCGGCTATTTGCAGCTGGCTGGAAGCGTGGAGCATCGGGCAAGTGCAGGACCAGATTGCCATCTTCTACTTTTAGGTTGGGTAGATCGAAAGTGGTCTGGGCATTTTTGGGATCGCGCATGGCAGCGTCAAGCTTGAACAGCTGAACGACTTGCTGGCGGCTTAGTAGGAAGGCATCTTTGGGGCTATTGGCCACGACAGTTTTAGGATAGGTAACGGCATCACCAATCACAGCAACTAAACAATGACTCGACTGGGCCAGATCTGAATAAGCGGCGCGTTGCAAAGCTTCTGCACCGCGCCCGCTGAACAGCTCGACCTGTAGACGGCCATCGCGCGCACAGCGAACTTGCACGTCAATATTATCGTCCTCGCGGAATTCACCGGAAGCCATCCAATCGACGTTGCTTTCCCCAAGCCAAGTTTTGGCAGCGTCGCAGGTCTGCGTGACGGTACCCTGGCCCCATGTAGTGCGATTGCTCCCTGCCCTACTCGCCATCGCCACGGAGCAGTAAGGAACCATTTTCGGCAGACTTTCCGCGTCAGCTTTAACGGTCAGGCTCAGTGCAGAAATGCCAGCTATTATGAGGATTTTGGACAAGAGAACTGAGTCGCGCATGGGCATGGGCGTTCCTATCATTCCGCGCAGGGGACCTAGGGCGTGCACCTATAACAGATCGCAGAGAAAAATTTCAATCACTTATGAGAAATTTTCCAAAAATCATTGATGAACAAAAAAAATGCTCGTAATGTCCGCGCCCAACGTGGGCTTAACCTTCTGAGCCAACTCGATTCAAAGGCGTCATTATGACCGTCCGCACCTTCTGGTGGGCAGCCATCAGTTTATCTCTGTTTTCTTGCGTGCCTCTAGTCGGCGAAGTTCGCGCCGAGACGGGTGATAACCGTTTCGCATCTGCGAGCAGCCTGGAGCAAATGACGGGTCCTTTAGCAGAAAGTTGCCACGCTTTTTGGGATACTATCAGCATTGATCAAACCAAAGACGATAACAAGATGGCATCAGTCGCCAACGATCTGGCTCTGATAGCGGCGGATGCTGGGTTCTTCTTACCGGATGGACTCGCAGCGAAGCTGAAAAGCGACGAAACTGGCTTGATGATTGCCATCGAACCAATTTGTCGAGCTTTCGAAAATGGCACCGTAGATGAGGCCGTGACGAAAGACCTTGCCGACTTCGCCGGTCGATATCAAGTAATGGCGAAGCGAATTCGCGGTGACGTGCTTGGTAACCTGCAAGTGACTTTAGACTACCTGGCAACAGCCAAGAAGCGGGGCGATGTCAGCGTGCAGCCAGGTGGGAAGTTTGACGGCATGGGTGTCCGGATAGGTGCCTTTGTCGATCTATGGCTGACTATGGACCGCGCTTGGAATCAGCTATACGACGGTATGCTGCGGTTGCAGCGCTTCAGGAACGGTTCAGACTCGCACGCCTTCGAGAGCATCCCTTGTCCAACTAATTCCTGCGTGATCAGCGGTACGTACTGTTTTGATCGTGAGCTGCAAGCACTCACCGTCTACTTCAGAAATCAAAAGTGGCTATGGTGGGGAGCCGCGAACTACGCTCCGAGAGACGACAATACGGCACTGCCGTATCCGCAGGAAGTCGAACTTTATTTACCTGGATCTCTTGACGCTATAAAAGCGCCGAGCTCCCAACTGCGACTCGTAACGTCGACCGCTGGTGCTTGCAAGAGTGACGAGCTTCGCGATTTCGATTTACGGTGGACTAAGGTTGTCTTACCAACGACACCAACTCGCAAAGCACCTTCGGTGCCGCCCACACAACCGACCACGACTCCTGGATCGCCGCTGCCGCGACCCACGCCGACGAGTGACACATGGTGTGATCCAGTAACGAGTAAATGTTTTCCGCGCTGCAAGAATCCGGTGCTCAACGGTCACTGGGGCTTTGAAAATGGCGCGAGTTGCTATGCCGAAAATGCACGGGAAACTGTCAATGCTGGCACGGGAATATTCGAAAAGCCTTTTTGTGATACCACCCGTTGCTATCCTGTTTGTACCCAGCCAACCGCCAATGGCGACTGGGGGAACGAGAACGGACAACTATGTCACTCTGGGGTGGTCGCCGCGATTCCTACACCGGCGGTGCCTAAGGATCCCTCCAGTGATCCACGCGCATATTGTGACCTGACCCGCTGCTATTCCGTATGCGCAAATGCTCCGGCAGACGGAGGCGTTTGGGGCTACGAAAATGGTCAAAGCTGTCATACAGCGGCTGGTGTTGCGACTAATCCCGGCGTGAGCTCCTACTGCGATAATAGTCGTTGCTATCCAGTCTGTTCAAATCACCCCGACAACAGTGATTGGGGCGTTGAGAACGGCCAAAGCTGTCACATCAGCGTAGTCAACGTGGGCATCGTCCGTGCGAACGCGCAGTTCTGCGACCACGGTAAGTGTTATCCGGTCTGCAATCAGCCACCGCGCGATGGGTCTCTGTGGGGCAGCGAAAAGGGCCAAAGCTGTCACGTGGGCGCCAACACCCCCGGTGCCGTGCAGCTACCACAAGTTGATCAATTCTGCGACGCCACACGCTGCTATCCGCCGTGCCAGAAGTTACCCAGCGACGGGGGCAGCTGGGGGTGGGAGCGGGACACAACGTGTCACGTTGGAGCGAACATCAAGGCGCGGCCACCGGTCAGCCCTGGTCAACCTGAACCATCGTATACCACAGATACCACTTTGCCCGAAAACAACCGCATCGGCGTTGACTGTCCGGCAGCGTCGCTGCGCCATGGCGAATCAATGTGGACCGACGCAAGTCCCAGCGACGGCCAGTACAGCGGAGCAAACGGAGCAAACGGAGCAAGCAGCGCAATTCTGAAAACCTGTCGCGATGGCAATGTACAGTCAATGCCGGCGTCGACTGGCGTAGATGGCCTACATCCCGCTATGACCTGTCCCGATCTTGCGCTGCGCCAGGGTGAATCCCAATGGTACAAATTGTCCGCAGGAAGCGCAGGCGTCGGCGGAGAAGTGCTTCGCCAGTGCAAGGACGGTGTGGCTGCAATCGTTGGCGTCAAATGTTACCCAGGCTGGCAACAGCAAGGTAATAGCTGCGCCCGCGACTCGCGAGCACCCTCTGTCGGCGACAACAACTCGTGCACCTTTTACAATTTGGCCGAGGGCGCTAAGCACTGGGAAGGGCTGCCAGCCTTGGCCAACAGTATCATCCCAGGTAACCTACAACTAAGCTGCGTCGACGGTCAGATTCAGCGCCAGATCATGTGCAATCTCGGCTTCCATTTAGTTGGGAGTGATCGCTGCGAAGCCGACATTCTACCAGGGAACAACCAGCCTGGATTACCTCCGTTACCTAGTGGTAGTGCGAACGATCCTACGAATCCTAATGTTTTGAATAATCCTCTCTACAATCCGGGCGGACCCAGCATGCCGCTACCGGGAGGAATACCCGGCTCAACCTATCCCGGGGTCAACCTATTCGGTCAAATCATTGGTATTGCCGTGCCAATCATCGATAGCCTGATACATAGCCTGATCAATGCGGGACTTTACGGCCTCAGCAACAAGCAGCCGAGCCTCTTGAGCAGTGGCCAAGTTGGCATTGGTGGTCAACCACTGATGACTGCCAGCGGTGGCTTTGTCATTGCGAATTTGAATGCTGGCGGATTGCTTTACGATAGTAAGACTGGAGACCCAGTATTAGCTAATCAGCATCCGGTTTTTGCAAACGTCAATACTCATGGTCTACTGTACGATCAAGTGACGGGGCAAGTTGTCCTGAGCAGCGATCTGTTGACCATCAACGGTAATTCTGTGGCAGCGCCAAGTCAGACTGGTTTCAATCCTTCTTTGGTTGGTAGCCTGCTGGGTACTGGTTCTGATCCTCTGGCACAGCCCGGTCAACAGGGAAGCGCTACCAATCTTAACGTAACTAATCCTGCTGTGCGTCCTGCATTTAAAGATCCGAAGTGGCTGCACGCTCTCAACAATCCTGGCGGTGGGGTCACGCGCCCTGACGCCGAAAATATTCCGGTCGACCCATCGGCGGGTGGAAATAGCTACAAAGCGTGTTTCCAAGGTGGCGGAAAACACGATCACGGTTCTAAATGGTCAGAGCCGATCAGCGGTGGTCAAACGCGCTACAGTTGCAATAACGGCGTGGCAGTATTCGATGCAACGATTTGCAACATTGACTATGGTGAGCGCAACGGTGCTTGTTATCGTAATTGCCAAGCGCCCGATGGTTCAGGGCGATGGTACGGGGACGGTACATCCGATACGTTCCGACTGGATCAATCTCAAGGTCAGGGTAGCCGTGCGTGGACCTGCCGCGATGGACAGTTTGCTCCGGCTGGACCCGTGCAATGCGATAACCACTGGGGTCCGGACGTAAATGGCAACCTTTGTATTTATGTTTACAACAGCTGTAACTATAACGGCGCCAATTACCCTCATGGAGCAACTTGGAACGACTTTCCTAACAATACTATTAGATCGCTGCGTTGTGACGACGGCAATATCAGCGTGGTCGGATTGAGCTGCAATCAAGATGCGGATCGATTTGGAGATGACTGTTATCGCCGCTGCGACGCGACTCATATCCATGGATCCTCTGGAGTGTTTGCTTTGCCCAACAACGGCCAGGGGGCTGGCAATTATAGCTGCAACAACGGCCAATGGATTTTGACCGGAATCGCCAACTGCTACCAGGGCTATCATCCGGGAATGGGCAATCAGTGCGTTCCAGATCCCGTACGGATCGATTGCACGTTCAATTTGCCGAATGTGCAGGTACGAGGATTCGGCTTTGCGGCTTCAGCTGGCGGTAATTTCCCGATGCCAACGCGTCAGGTCACTGTTCCGGATGGGAGTTCGTTTCAATTTCCGCTGAGTGTTGAGGGCTATCAGACGGGACAGCTCAGCTTACGTTGCCAGCAGGGCACGCTGCATATGGCATCAGCTGTTAGTTGTAATTATGGTGCTCCGCAAGGCACAGTAATGGGTTGGATGTGGGGCCAGGTCTTCGATCCCGCTAATCCACCGGTTAGTTGTCAATTGGGGAGAGGATAAAAGAGCTTCAGTTACCCCCTCACTCCACCGTAACCACAATCGACTTTGACGTTGGCGTATGGCTTTTATCTGCAAAACTACCAATAGGCACCAGCGGATTGGTCTCGGGAAAATAACTTGCTAGGCACTGCCGCGGAATGTCGTACGGCACAACCTTGAAGTCTTTTACCCGGCGTTGCTCACCGCTGAAGTGGCTCACGAGATCTACCTGATCGCCCTGACTTAAGCCCTTATCCCGCATATCGTCAGCATTCATAAAGACCACACGGCGGCCATGACTAATACCGCGGTAGCGATCGTTTAGTCCGTAAATCGTCGTGTTATATTGATCATGGCTGCGGATGGTCATCAGCACAAACTGACCTGGACCAGCCTCTGCCGGTGGAATCGGATGCACTTTAAAATTCGCTTTGCCCGTCGGAGTTTCAAATACGCGGTGATCACGAGCCTGATGCGGTAAACAAAAGCCAAATGGGTCGCGAACGCGTTGATTAAAATCTTCAAAGCCGGGAATGACTCGGGCAATGTGATCGCGAATTAAATCATACCTGCTACCTAGCCGCTGCCAAGCCACTGAAAAGTGCTGCCCCAGAGTCTTCTCCGCCAATGACGCAATCAACCGCACCTCGCTTAAACAGGAGGGTGATGCCGGCCGCAGCACACCGCGTGAGGCATGCACAATACCCATGGAGTCTTCTACCGTGACAAATTGTTCCTCACCGTCCTGAATATCTCGCTCTGTCCGGCCTAAACAAGGCAGGATTAATGCCTGCCTGCCAGGAGTGACGTGCGAGCGATTCAGCTTGGTCGAAACGTGCACCGTCAAGCGACATCGGCTCAGTGCTTTTGCGGTAAACTCGGTATCTGGCGAGGCAGAGAGAAAATTCCCTCCCATCGCAAAAAAGACGTCCACTTTACCCGCGTGCATCGCTTCAATCGCACTCACTACATGATAGCCAGGCTGACTTGGCGGCGTGAATTTAAATTCTGCGCCCAAGCTACTCAACAACGCCTCCGACGGCGCCTCCCAAATGCCCATCGTCCGATCACCCTGGACATTGCTATGGCCACGCACAGGACAGGCACCGGCCCCAGGTCGACCGACATGCCCCCCAAGTAGCAGCAGGTTGACGATCTGTTGAATGGTCCCGACCGCATTCTTGTGCTGAGTCAGGCCCATAGCCCAGCAGCAAATCATATTTTTTGCGCGCATGGCGACGCCGGCTACTTCGCGGATTTGCTCGCGGTCCACCGCCGACCCGCGCACAATGTCGTCCCAAGACTCAAGGCGCAGATCCGCACACAACTCAGAGAAACCTAGAGTATGATCTTGAATAAACTTCAAGTCGAATACACTGCTGCCTTGGTCATGCTGCTCAAGCATCTCTTTCATGATGCCCTTGAGCACGGCGACATCGCCATTGATTTTGATCTGTAAATAATGTGTCGACAGCGGCGTTCCACTGCCAATCCAACCACCGACTTCTTGCGGATGTTTAAAGCGCTCTAAGCCAGCCTCCCGCAAGGGATTAATGGTAATGATTTGACATCCGCGGCGAGCCGCTTTTTGCAGTGTCGACAGCATCCGAGGGTGATTAGTACCAGGGTTTTGCCCAATGACAAAAATGACATCGGCTAAATCAAAGTCTGCAAGATGAACACTGCCCTTGCCAGAGCCCATCGTTTCCTTGAGTGCGATACCGCTAGACTCATGACACAGGTTTGAGCAGTCCGGTAGATTATTGGTCCCATATAACCGGACGAACAGTTGATAAAGGAAGGCCGCTTCATTGCTAGTCCGGCCAGAGGTATAAAACACAGATCTGTTTGGATCAGTAGCATTAAGCTCCTGAGCGATCAAAGAAAGGGCCTCGTCCCAAGGCAGCGCCTCATAGTGCGTGGCGCCCTCGCGCAGAATCATTGGCTCTGTGATCCGTCCTTGTTGACCGAGCCAGTATTCCGTCTGATCTTTCAACTCACCTACCGAGTGCTGGCTAAAAAATGCTGGAGTCACTCGCTTGAGGGTCGCCTCTTCAGCAACGGCCTTAGCGCCATTTTCGCAGAATTCTGCCACCGACCGGTGCTCGCCCGGATCTGGCCAAGCACAGCCGGGACAGTCGAATCCTTTAACTTGATTTACCCCGGCCAGAGTCTTAACGGTCGTACTTAGACCCATCTCTCGCAAGCTGATCGCAAGCGATGAGGCCACGGCGGCAGGCCCTCCGGCCACGGTCTGACGCGGGCTGATGACTAACTCTGGTTCACTATCCTGAGACACTGGAGCACTCACCATTCTGTCGTCAAGATCAGCCATGAATCCGCCAGCCTCCGCTATAAACATTAAACCGATTATGACGCATAAAGCCAACGAGCGTCATGTCGAACTTCTGCGCCAACTCCACAGCTAGACTGGACGGAGCGCCAATGGCCAGCAACGCTGGAATGCCGGCCACAATAGACTTCTGCACCAGCTCAAAGCCAGCGCGACCGCTAACCACCATGAGTTGATCACGGCAGTCGACACCCTCTAAAAATGCAGAGCCAATCACTTTATCCACTGCATTGTGCCGACCAACATCCTCGAAGGAGGCGGTGACTTCCCCCGCGTTGGTGACCAAAGCAGCGCCGTGAATACCGCCGGTTGCTGCGAAGTTAGCCTGGGCCGCACGCAAGATATCTGGCAAGTCATCTACAAGCGAACGCGAGATGCGCACTGCATCGCGAGCTATTTTTTCTACCCCACGCACCAACACGGCATCCAGCGATGCCTTGCCACAGATGCCGCAACTAGACGTCGTATAAAAATGACGCTCAAGTTTAGCCAGCGGTGGCACCACACCTGGCGCCAAGATCACCCGGACTATATTTTGGCCGCTGTGAGCTCCGGCCTTCGGGCCACATGCTTTAATCGATGCAATCTGATTAGGGCTGTCGACTATACCCTCGGTGAACAAAAAACCGGCAGCCAGAACCTCGTCGTGACCAGGCGTGCGCATGGTGACGGAGATGCTCTTCTTGACCGGGCCACCTGTAGACTCAAATTCTATCCTAATTTCTAGGGGCTCTTCGATTGCCAACAAGTCTAGTGCGGAGTCCGCCAGAGTAGCGCCCTGCGAATTTGCGGAGTAGCGCTCAATGGGTGCGGATACCGTGGAAATTTCTGCAGACAGCATGAACATCCTATTATGAATTCGAGCCACTTGTTCATAACGCTATTCATGCAGCTAATCGAGCAATTTGCTTTCCACGCGACAAAGGCCATCTTTCGCGCAGTCAGCACGGATGAGCGCACCCGTTAGGTAGGGGTCGAGCCCACCTACTCCACCCAAATATTTTAGTAGCCATGCCACCTGCGTCCGGCGCGCAAGAGCCTGAACGCGCCCCGGATCCGACGTGGGACGACTACCGCAGATGACATTAGCAACTTTGGGTAGCAGTCCAAAGTACTGCTTTTGATTCAGCCAGTCCGCATGCCCCGAGCCGGGAAAGTCGACGTGCAGTGCAGATGACGCGGCGGCAGCGAAGAAATCAGCGTGAGTTCTGCCTGCCGGGGTGCAGGTGATTCCCGTTGGATCGCCCGTGATGCCACCAAATATCAGAAGCTTTGCCCTGCTGCGGCGGATGTTGTCCGGTAGCACGGCGTAACCTCGGCACCTTCCAGGTCCCTCTCCATCAGACACGATGCAAGGGGGGCCGCCATCCACCGGATCCCAGGCAATAATGACCTTGATGCGGGGATCACCGGGAAACTGGATGGCTGGGTATTTCGGATTCGACTCACCAGCCGAGGCATAAACGGCAATCTTTCCACCCATGGAGTGACCCGCTACCGCTATCTTTGCTGGGTCAATGATCGCAGCAGCTGGATTTGCCAAAGTTAGCGCCCAGTCTATAGTCTGCTGCGCCTGCTTGGCGGAGGCCCCATGATCGCTGCTATGGACAAAGTCGATCCCGATGGCGACAAAGCCCCAGCTAACCAAGTGCTGGATCATGTCTTCATAATACGTAAAGGTCGCGCCAAATCCGGGCAGCACAACCACCAATGGAAACTGGCCCATCGGCACCATGGACTTACCGCCATCAAGCGAAGGTGCATACACAGCGGCATCTTCGCCCTTGGATACGGGAATCTTCACGTCTTTCTTATAAACGGCGTATTTCCCGTAAGATCCTGGATCACCGACGAATGATGACAGCAATGATGACAGGGTGAATGTCTCTTCAGCTTTTTTAGGCGCGCTGAGACCGCTCGTTGCTGTCAACCATGCCATCATCAGGACTAGGATCTTCATAGGTCCGCCCGCTTCTTTCCAGCACCCAACACCATTAATGACACGCGCAATGGCGCGACCAATAGTCCCGGAACATTAAGCATAATCTGCCAATTAACCGCAACTTTTCCTAGACATTACAGCCTCCGAGAGTAATATCGTCGCCACCGCTCATGAGGAGGCTACGATGCAGACCAGCCGGCCTACAGGCCCAGGACCCCTCAACCATCAGATTGAAATTGCGCTGACCTACGACGACGTCCTCTTGGTTCCCGGACATTCGACTGTCTTGCCGAATGAGACCAACCTCGAGACCCAGTTCACGCGCAAGATTCGCCTGAAAACTCCGCTAGTGTCCGCAGCTATGGATACAGTGACGGAAGCAGCCTCGGCCATCGTCATGGCGCAGGCCGGCGGTATCGGAATCATTCATAAGAACCTGTCCGTTGCCGAACAGGCCCGGGAAGTAAAGACGGTGAAGAAGTCCGAGGCTGGCATGGTCCTCGACCCGATCACCGCCAGTCCCGATCAAACCGTCGGCGACGTCATCGCTCTCATGCGCAAGCACAACATCAGCGGCTTTCCCGTCGTCGACAACGGGGCCCTGGTCGGTATTGTGACGGGCCGCGACATCCGCTTTGAAAAAAACCCACAGCGTAAAGTCCGCGAAGTGATGACTGCAGATGTCATCAGCACGCGTAAAGGCGTTAGCCCGGAAGAGGCGATCGAAACGCTGCACAAGCACCGCATCGAAAAGTTGCCAATTCTCGACGAGGCCGGCAAACATCTGGTCGGTCTCTACACGATTAAAGACATCGAAAAATCCCGCCGCTTCCCCAACGCATCGAAAGACGACAAGGGTCGCCTACTAGTGGGTGCTGCGATTGGCGCCGGCGGCGACTATATGGAACGCGCCGAAGCCCTGCTCGAGGCAGGCTGCGACGTCATCTGCATCGACACCGCGCATGGTCACAGCCAAGGCGTGCTGGATGCCGTGACCAAAGTGAAGAAGACTTTTCAAGGCCGCTTTGACTTTGAAGTGGTCGGCGGCAATGTCGCCACCGGTGAGGGCACCAAGGCGCTGATCGCGGCTGGTGCCGACGGCGTCAAAGTTGGCGTCGGACCGGGCTCGATTTGCACCACGCGCATCGTGACTGGCATTGGCGTACCGCAACTCTCGGCCGTCCTTGAATGTGCAGCAGCTGCGCGGGGCACGGGCGTCCCAATTATTGCTGACGGCGGCATCAAGTTCAGCGGTGACGTCGTCAAAGCTTTGGCTGGCGGCGCCGACACCGTTATGATTGGCAGCATGTTCGCCGGCACGGATGAATCACCGGGCGAGATGGTGATTTATCAAGGTAAGAGCTACAAAATGTACCGCGGCATGGGCAGCTTAGGCGCCATGGCAAAGGGCAGCAAGGATCGCTACTTCCAGGGTGAAGTTGAGGATTCCGGCAAGCTTGTACCCGAGGGCATAGAGGGCCGCGTGGCTTATAAAGGCCCCTTGGCCAACACCCTGCACCAGGTCATGGGCGGCATTCGCTCTGCCATGGGCTACATCGGTGCTGGCAACGTCACTGAGCTGCAGACGCGAGCGCGGTTTCGCCAAATTACCTCCGCTGGGCTGAAAGAGAGCCACGTGCATGATGTCTACATCACGCGCGAAGCACCCAATTATAAGCTCGATTAATAGTCTGAGGTCCGCAGCGGACCTCGGCTGACTGCTAGTTGCAGCAGTGCATTTGGAGTTCAGCGAACGATGTCGCATCACGTTACGAGACCGGTCCATTCCGGCATCTTAGTTTTAGATTACGGCTCTCAGTACACCCTCTTAATCGCGCGCCGCCTGCGCGAGCTCGGCATTTATGCCGAGGTCATTGACGGCACGAGTAAAGAGCCGCCGGCCGACTTCACGGCCCATGCGATCATTCTTTCCGGTGGTCCGGACTCTGTATACGAAGTGGGCTCACGCCGTTTGCCACCTTGGGTCCTTGCCGCGGGTAAACCGGTGCTCGGGATCTGCTACGGCATGCAACTATTGGTCGAAGGATTTGGCGGCGCATTGCGCAGCGGCGAAGGCCGCGAGTATGGCCGCGGCCAATTGAAGTTAGAGGCGCAAATTCCTGGACCCGGCGCCGCTATGTTTGCCGGCACTCCGGCCTCGCAAACGGTATGGATGAGTCACGGCGACGATGTTGCCAAGATGCCTGCCGATCTAGCAGTGGCCGGTCGCAGCGACGACGGTGTTGTGGCAGCCGTGGTGCACCGCACCCTGCCAATCATTGGATTGCAGTTCCATCCAGAGGTGAACCATAGCGAGTTCGGCGCTGACATGCTCAGCCACTTCGTGCGCAAGGTGGCCAAGGCTGATCTCAACTGGGACAGCGGCAGCATGCTGCAGGCGACCCTGAACTATATTCGTGAGTCGGTGAAGGACGGGCACGTCCTGGTGGCTTGCTCCGGTGGCGTAGACTCCACTGTGGCTGCTGCGCTGCTTGCCAAGGCTCTTGGTCCTGAGCGCGTCACGGCCGTCTTTTGCGACCAAGGCCTCATGCGCAAGGATGAGGTTAGCTGGGTCTCTAATGCCCTGAAAAAACTAGGCTTAAGCCATGTTGAGGTGTTGGACTCGCGCCACACCTTCTTATCTGCGCTGGCTGGCGTCACCGACCCCGAGACCAAGCGCAAGCTGATCGGCCGCCTCTTTATTGAAGAATTCGAACGCTACGCTACGGGCCATAAGGCCGAGTTCAGCCACCTCGGTCAGGGCACTCTCTACCCTGACGTGATCGAGTCCGCGGGTCACGGCGCCGGCGCCAAGGTGATTAAAAGTCACCACAATGTCGGCGGCTTGCCTGAGCGCCTGAAGCTAAAACTCTGTGAGCCCCTGCGCTACTTGTTCAAAGACGAGGCGCGTCAGCTCGGCTTTCAGCTGGGTCTTCCGGCCGACATGGTCGACCGGCACCCCTTCCCTGGGCCAGGCCTAGCCGTCCGGATCCTGGGCGACATCACCGAGGAAAGACTGCACATCCTGCGCGAGGCTGATGCGATCTTTATCCAGGCGCTACGCGAGCATGACCTCTACGATAAAGTGTGGCAGGCGTTTGCCGTGCTACTTCCGGTCAAGTCCGTCGGCGTCATGGGCGATAACCGCACGTATCAAATGACTATTGCGCTGCGGGCCGTGACCAGCACGGACGCTATGACGGCCGGAGTCGGCGATCTGCCGATGAGTTTTCTCACTCATGTCGCTGCCGCGATCGTGAAGAAAGTCGACGGCGTCAACCGCGTGGTCTACGATATCACGACCAAACCGCCGGCCACCATTGAGTGGGAATAGGCGTCAAAATCAACCGGAAGCTAGATTTTAAAGTAAGTTATCGATGGATGCAGGTGTGCAATTGAGTGATGGTGCCGCGGCAATAAGCGGCGAAGATTTGGTGCACTTGCATGTGCATACCGAATACTCGCTACTAGACGGCGCTATCCGCATTGGTGACCTGCTAAAGCGCGCGCTGGAGCTAGGCCACAAGGCTGTGGCCGTGACGGACCACGGGGCGCTGTTCGGTGCGATTGAGCTTTATTTGAAAGCGAAAGATAAGGGCCTCAAAGCCATCATCGGCAGCGAAGTCTTTCACTCCGGTACCGCAGCGACCAAGGAGCTGGCCAAAAGCCTGGGCCAGACCACACCGCCGACCTTTCATTTAGTCCTGCTAGCAACGTCGCTCGATGGCTATAAGCACCTGATCAAAGCGGTCAGCGACGGATTTTTAGTTGGCCTCGGCGAAGTTCCTATCGTGTCGGAGGCAGCCCTCGATCAGTACGGCCATGGCCTCATCGGTCTGTCGAGTTGTCTGCGCGGTGAGTTTGCCTACCTGACGGCCGAGCTGCGTCGTCTGGCTGGCAGCGGCGATTTACCGCTGACTCCTAATTCTGATGATCCTGCCGCTCCCGTCATGGCTGCACTTGCGGCCCATGTTGAGGCTATGCAGCGCCGTTTTGGCGCTGGTAATTATTATGTCGAGTTAATCGACAACAATATCCCCGAGCAAAAGCGCATGCTGCCCGACTTGGTTGCGGTGGCGCGGCACTTTGCTTTACCGCTAGTCGCCTCTGCCGATGCCCACTACCCAAAGAAGGAGATGGCCGAGAGCCACGCCGTCCTGATGGGTATCAAGCATGGCCTGACGATGTCGAAGATTCGCGGCCGACGCAAAGGCACGCAGTTTCATCTCTTCGACAACGACGAGATGCTACAAAAATACGGTGCCTGGCCTGAGGCCCTAGCGAATACAAAAAAGATCGCTGACGCCTGTAATGTTAAATTTGA
>CAIWTN010000123.1 GCA_903915625.1 uncultured Pseudomonadota bacterium
GCAGTTTGACTGGGCACCCTCACTTAGCTTGGTTGCGCCCATCACCTGAAAAATCTGCGGCCATAAGGAGACTTCCTAGAGATTAGTCTTTACTGCTCGGGAGTAGGCCGGTAGATTTCTATGAAAAGTGCAAATATGACAAGGCGCCGCTAAAAACGCCGCAGCACTCGGTACGAGGTAAAGACTTGCGAGGTAAGGCTTGCTAGGAATTCATGTCTTGCTACTCCTAGGCATACCGCTGTTGCTGACCATAGCAGCCACACCTCTCGTATTGCGCTTTGCCGGAGCCTACGGCCTATTTGATATGCCCGAGGATCGACGTGTCCATAGCTGCCCGACCCCAAGACTGGGCGGCATCGCCATGGTATCCGCATTTCTTGTAACGCTGATGGGCGCAGTGCGCTTCACGCTCATATCCCATAACCTTCAGGCCATCCTGGGTATGTCGGTGGTGATGTTCCTTACCGGTGTCTGGGACGATATTCGACCTTTGCGAGCCAGCGGCCGTCTTTTAATCCAAGTAGCATGCGCCATGCTGACGGTTTGGATGGGTGACCTTGGTATTCACGATCTGGCCTTTACGCCGAGTTTTTCCATAGCGTTGCCCGACTTCATGGGCCACTTGCTGGGTGTTTTTGTCGTCGTTGGAGCAGTTAATGCCGTCAACATGATCGATGGGTTGGATGGCCTTGCCGGAGGCATCGTCCTCATTGGCATTGCGTTACTAACTTATCTGAATCTACTGACCACAGGTGATATTCACGTCGCAGTATTTGTCTGTATTCCTCTCATTGGCGTATTGCTCGGCTTTCTTCGCTACAACACTCACCCAGCAAAGATTTTCATGGGTGACGGTGGCAGCAACTGGCTTGGCTTTATGGTCGGCGTCCTGATGCTCGTGGTGATGGGGCGCTTTACAGTTGCCTATCAGCCAAGCGGTATCTGGGGTCTGCTTCGTCTTAGCGAGACTGAGACGGCTAGCGGTTTTTTGGCGCTGCCTCACTATGTGCAGGAGACATCGATTCCTTTTTGGTCAGTCATCATGTGCTTTGCCATGCCCATCTTTGACACGGCGGCTGTAATCATTGTCAGGCTAAAGAACGGACTAAGCCCGATGCATCCGGACAGGCGCCACTTTCATCATACGCTACTAAGACTAGGTCTCAGTCAAAGCCAAAGCGTTGGTGCTATCTACTTTATCGCCCTTGCCGCAGGTCTTGCTGGCGTCTCGCCGATTATTTTTCCCAACTACGGACTAGATCTGCTGCCATATTTGGTCGCAGCCCTCATGATGGCCCTTCTCCCTTTGGCGATGCTGCTTAATGAGAAACATGTCGAGATGTTTAAAGTCCGCGGAATTCAGCTGAGCCAGGACAAAGCCTGCGGAGTAAAACTAAAGGCATTCTTAAAGCAGTTAGAACTGGCAAATCGATATGTGGTCTACGGGATCCTGCTTGGCGTGCCGATCTTTGCAGGGGTGGTGGACAAGAATCTAGGCTACGTCGCGCTAGTGGCGCTGTGCCTAACGGCCGCAACCAAAGTATTTCGGACAAATTCTGGTGATTTTTTCAATTCAGTGGTTTTTACCTTAGGGGTTTTAGTGCTGCTGGTTGCTAATAACCAACACCCTATAGCAGTTCAACTAAACGGCCGGGTCGTTGAGATTCAGAGTTGGTATAACAGTCTTTTTCTCTGGTTGAGTGGGTCTACGATGTTGGTATTTGTGCTGACATTTCGGCGTCGGTATTTAATTTTCAGCCCAAGTGACTTTTTGATTTTAATTCTGCCACTTAGCTTATTGCTAGTGCCGGAGCCTTATCGCACCCAGTATCATGCAGATATAATTGCGCTACGAAGTCTGATTTTGTTTGGTGGGGTGCACCTGCTGATGAGAAGGCAGGCGACTGTGATGAATAAGATTAGGTTTGTGATGGTTGTTGCCCTGGCATTTGTTGGAGCGATGGGTGTGTTTGGGTTGAGATTTGTCCACCAGTTATAAATACTATCAGTTGGCCAAAAGTAATCGGCTATTAAGTAATAAGCACGGCCTCTTACACTAAAACCCATGATGTTAAAGCAAGCATTTGCCAAATAAAACTGGCCTCATTTTTCCGCCATGGAGTCTCAAATGTTAACTATCGCTTTTGTTGCGAACTCCTCCTGGAGTCTCTGGCGATTTCGGCTAGGTATAATGCGCCGGCTAAATAGTGCAGGCTTTAAGATTTTAGTAATCGCACCCAAAGATGACAAAACCTCAGCTCTTATTGCATGTGGCTTCGAGTGGTGTGATATTCAGATGTCCCGCAAGGGACTCAATCCAATGGCAGACATTAAAACTTTTGAAGTGATTAAAACTAACATATTGGGCAC
>CAIWTN010000124.1 GCA_903915625.1 uncultured Pseudomonadota bacterium
CGGCGGCCAGAGTAAGTGAGTGATAAATGCCCCAAGCTCCTGATCTCAAACTGAAATTGCTCCCAGCTGCCTACTCCGTGGTGCACCTACCCCTGACGACCCCCCTGACTCTGAGTGTTCCGGGCCCGGATGAACTCTGGAGCTTAACACGCTCAAGTCTCGAGTTTTCCTTGGTTTGTCGCGAAGATCGCCTGTCTACTTATGAATCGGCTGGTAGCCGATTCGATACGGGTTGGACGGCTCTCTATTTGCAGGGCCCGATTCCTTTTAATACGACTGGTGTGATCGCGCGCCTGACCAGCCCGCTTGGCAAGAGCGGCATTGGTTGTTTCGTAATATCGACTTTTGACAGTGATTTCATCCTGGTTAAGCAGACAGATTTGGCTGCAGCGACAGCCGCATGGCATCAGGCTGACATTTCGGTTTTAGGGGGTTGATCCAATGACCATTACTACCCGGCCGTTTACCAAAATAGAACTCGATGCCTTGACGGACCTCTCCGAGGAGTTGGCTGGTCATTTCGACAGCTGCGAGTCCGAGGAGTTTGCCAATGCCGTAGGCCAAGCGGCACTCATGTTGCCCTTGTCCCTTCGGCAGTTGGCTTATGATTTTCGCATCGGTAAAGAAAAGCGCATCATTTTGCTCCAAGGTATGGCGATAGACGAAGCCACTCTGATGCCGACGCCGGATTCCTGGGATCACGCTTGGCGTGAGCCACGTATTTTGAAGTTAGAGATCCGTCACGCGCTAGTCGCTAGTTTGTTCGGCGATATTTTTGGTTGGCACACGCAAGAGAATGGTCGGTTTTTCCGCCATGTGATTCCGCATCCTAAAGACGAGGCAGAGCAGCTAGGTTCTGGTAGCTCTGTCGACCTGGAATGGCACAACGAAGAGGCCTTTCATCCGGCGCGCGCCGACTCGATTGCCTTGATGTGTTACCGCAATCTTGAACAAGCTGTGACTACTGTGTGTACCGCTTCATCACTGAAGTTAAGTGACGAGGCCGTCAAGATTTTGCGCCAACCTAGATTTGTTATCGTGCCGGATAAGTCACACCGTCCGGATTTTAATAAGAGCAGTCAGTGGCAGTTGTCGGCTGAAGATTTTCAGCGGATTGAGAAAATGCTAACTCAGCCTGATCCGCAGCCGGTCCTCACAGGGCCGTCAGACGATCCGTTCCTTCGTATAGATCCAGCCTTTATGTACGCAATTGATCCTGAGGCCGAACAGGCTCTCAAAGAGATTAAGGCTGAGGTGGATAGTAAACTAGTTGATGTTGTGCTCCAGCCGGGTGAGTTCCTGGTGATCGATAACCTGCGCTCTGTGCATGGTCGTCGTCGGTACAAACCTCAGTACGGCGCACAGAAGCGTTGGATGCGTCGGGTTAATATCGCAGTTGATCTGGCTAAGGGTGGGCAAAACATCTGGGTCGGTTCACGTCGGCGGTTTTTGTAAGGGGTGGTTTGCCACCGCGGTAAAACAGATCGATAAGGCCTAATAATTTGATATGTTTTGTCGCTGCCGCGCGGCAGCTATAGTTAGATAGTTGGCTGGAGCCGCTGCTTCGACATTCCCGATACCATGGCGCGAGGCAGCACCACCTCTGTCGCCCCAGCACCAACGCCTTAGCTCTTGATAATGATTCTCAGTTTTAATATGATGCCTTTGACGGCCCCAGTCTGAATACCTAAGTGTCCAAAATTACAGGAATATATATGGATCCGGCAGTGCATCCTGCGGACGCGAATTCCGAGATTCCGGCTAATCCCCTGAATCCACTGAATCTATTGAATCCCACGACTTCGTCTCATTGCCACCATAGCGCACGTGATGAGGCTGACTGGGGCGGGCTTGATATCTTGGTGCAATGCTACTGGCGTGAGATCGCTGAGCCGCATGGCTTAGTCACGTGGCCCGCCGTGGCCGACTTGGTTGTTGATGTCGCTAGCCGACATCCCCAGAGTCGCGGCGAAACCTGGCATGTCGCCAAGTTAGAGCTGCCTTTTCTGCAGCAGGATTTGCTGGTGAGCGTTGACCGCCGCTCCGGCATGGGGATACGCCATATCGGTGGAGTCTGGCTGGAAGGGGACGGTGAGAGGACCACACTGACGCACGCTATGTTCGCTAGACTGTTGGTCGAAGAGCTGGCTTTGCGTTTTCAGCGTCCCGTCAATGAAGACCTCATCGTGCAAATGGGCTGCAGTGTCGACGTTACGGCTAAGATCCTCGCCGAGAGACCCGCAACGATCGTAAATCTTAAATCACCGACCGAGGCCTACTGGCAATCAGAGCAATCGTTGGTATTTGGGCACCCATTCCATCCCACACCAAAGGCTCGCAGTGGTTTGAGTACTGATGACCTGATGCGTTATTCCCCAGAGTTAGGGGCGGAATTTGCGCTGCACTATTTTGCCGTCCGTGATGAATATCTGGTGCAGGATTCCGCTTGCGACGAGAGTGCTGCAGCGATGGTTGCCAGTGAGGTGCCGGCGGAACTACTTCCGGGAGCCGGTTGGAGTTTGATCCCGGTGCATCCATGGCAGGCTGGTTACCTACGCCGACTTGCTGGAGTGCAAGCAGCAGAGGCTGCAGATCATCTGCGTTATCTCGGGGCTCATGGGAGGCTGTTCCGGCCGACAGCGTCGGTACGTACTTTGTATGCAAAGGACAGTCGGTTCTTTTATAAGATGGCGCTCAGCTTTCGCATCACTAACTGCCTTAGGCGTAACGCTGTTCCCGAGTTGGCGGCATCGCTACGGGTCAATCGCATGATGACCTCGTTGCGTCCGGAACTGAATGAGTCGTTTCCGTCGTTTCATACTTTAGACGAAGTCGGCTACCTTTCCGTAAGCCTGCCAGACGCTCCCGCCGAAGAGCAGGCTTTGATCAGTGATGGCTTCGGTATGATGCTAAGGCGGAATCTAGATACAGGGATAGATTCTGGTGAAGTGTGCATGGTTGCGGCGAGTCTATTTGGCAATGGCGCGCAGGGACGTGATTTGCTGCGGCAGCTTATCACTGAGTCAGCTGGCTTAACCGGATCCATTACGGCCAGCCTCACGCCACGTTTAGTGGTCTCTTGGTTTGATGCCTATCTGGGCCAGTTGCTGCCACCGCTGCTTTATCTTTATAGCAAAGTTGGCATTATGTTCGAGCCGCACCTACAAAATATCGTGGTGGGATTTAGTAACGGTTGTCCCTCGTCGCTATACTTACGGGATTTTGAGAATGCGCGGTTAGTAAGTAGTAGAGTGAGTGCTGACGTTGCCTCGCGCCTCACCGAGGCCGAACAACGTGAGCTAAATTATTCCGAAACAAAGGCGTGGAAGCGCTTTACTTATTGTATCTTCTCCAATCATATCGTCGAGGCCATCCGCCAGCTTAGCTTTGCTCAACCAGAGCTAGAGCCGCTCCTGTGGAAGAGCGTGCGGTATCACGTTAGCGAGTTTTTGCGCCTGCACGGTGAGCCAGCCGATGCACCAATGCTTGCGGATTTGCTCGCAGGGACGCCACTGCCCGCGAAGACTAATCTCATTACGCGCGTTCTAATTGGCAAAGATGCGGAGGCAGCATACGTCTCTCTGGGTAACCCGTGGGTTGATGTCAAAGAGCTTGAACTTGACTTGAATGCAAGCGTTCAAGATCTCAGCCGCGCGCAGATGATGGTGCATGGCTAAACGAAATCATATTCATAAGATTCGGCGCTGGCATAGGTTGCTTGGTCTAATCGCATGCGTGCCGCTTACCGTCGTGGCACTCACAGGTAGCATGCTAGCTGTGAAAGATTATCTGGGTGTCGTATGGCCGCAGCACTGGGGTGACCCTTGGCCGCTGGTCTATCAAATTCACCGTAGCTTAGTCGCTGGTTGGGCCGGTAAGTTGCTGATCTCGGCACTTGGGCTCTCTCTTTGGGTGATGCTTTGGTCTGGTAGCAAGGCCCTGATTCGGGTTCGCGGTAGAGGAATTTCACGGCATGCGCTAGTTGGGCTATGCCTTGGGATACCACTAGCAACCGTAGGCAGTCTGGGCGCGGTGCTTAATTACAGTGAGGTCTTAAGTGCGTGGCTTGATCCCGTACCAACTTTGGCCGCACCGTTGTTGGGGGCTGGAGCTGTGGGTACCGCTCCCGCCCATGTCGACCTTGCTAAGGCATCTGAAGCTGCGGCAGTTACAGCTGCGAAGGTACATGACGTAAAAGATTTGGTGAAAATTTACTCCCCAAGAGAAAATCGACCCTATTTTATCTTCTATTATCGTGACAACACGCGGCTTTATATCGATCCAGCAACAGCTACCCTGCTAAAAACCAGAACCTCATGGTCGCATTGGACCAGCGCATTATTGCCGCTCCACTCTCTGAAGCCGCTGGGAGTGGTGGGGACTTTCTTGCTGCTGGTGCTCGCGTTAGCCCTCGTTCTGCTGTCATCGCGAGGGCTGCTCAAATTGTGGCAGGGAAGCGCTGGATTAATGCGGCGGCGCAGTGATGCCTTATCCCATCGGTTTAGAGAGTCTTAGTCGTATCTTTGATGATGTTGACGAAGGGCATGTCACATTTACTTCTGTCATAAGTCTTCATCTTTGCCAGCACAGCTTGCCACTCTGCGCTAGTGATCGCCGCCTCGGGGCGGTACAGAGCTGTCACATCGGCCGCTAGGCCGGCTAAGAATTGACTGCTCTCGTCATAACAAAACTGTTCTTTCAGACTGACGTTCCGTGTTGCGCCAAATGGAGTGCTATATAAAGTTTCATCGATGCTCAGAAAAATCTGGTCGCTAAGACTCTCTAGCCGCGCAATCGCAAGCCTGTCAGTGCTGATCTTACTGTCCTTGAGGTTGCGAAACTCGCGCCTAAGGGTAGAGCTGATACTTTCAATGATCATCCCTAGGTCTTTGTGAATGCTCCAGTATGGTGCTGACTTTAGCACGCCAGCATTAAACCGATTTATAATGCTGGTGATGGGGCCAACCGGTAGGGCGGTCGGCACTGAATTACGTCGATAAAATGCCCGTGGCGCCATGATGGCTGCTGTGTCCGGTGGGGTAAGTAGGAGTTTAAATGGCGACGGTTCCCATTCGCCTGGCTCTGGGTCGTACGCCGCATCAATTTTTGCAATGCGGTAACCGTAGCCTTTTTGAATCGCTTTCTTTTGAAAGATGAGTCCGTCACCTAGATATAGCGCCGCATGCTCGCGAGAAAATTTCGCATCGTAGACTAGCACGTCACCGAAACGAGCCTCCTTTTCGTCGATACTTGTATATTGCATGGCAAGTATTTGATCGAATTCAGCCAGGCTGACGTAGCGAACTTCGGATCTCTCTAAACCGCCGCTGGCAAGTAGGGCCGTATTGTAACAGTTGGGTCCGCTGAAGTTGGTTTGGGTATTGAATGTTTCCGCGATGAATGATGGAAACATCTGGGTGACGACGTAAGTGGTCTCTCCGCCAATAGATTCGACTAATTTAGGTGGCTGTGTGGCTGCGTATCCAGTCCACTTGAGTAGCGCTGCTGCAAGCTGCGTTTGGTCTAAATTGGTTTTAGCGATAATGTCACGACCCTTGCCCGGGTGCGGTACACATAATTTAAACTCACTCACTGAGTAGCAGGCATGGCTGTCAGGTGACGCTAATGGCACACTAGGGTGCGATGTGCCACAGGCCGTAATAATCGTGGTTAGGATCAGGCTAAGGCTCAACGTACAACGCAACAGCAGCATAATTTTGCGCCTCCGATGCGCTAAGTTTGCAAGTTTTGTACCGTCTTCTTATGATCCGTATGTTTCTGTTAGGACTAGGTAATTTGATTGGTCGGGTCAGGGTATTGTGTAGTCGCAAGACACTGCGAGAAAGTTCTGATCGGACTGTTAACGATTCAGGATTGAGGTGTCAAAGGGACCGAAAATTGCATGTTAAGGGTGCGGATTTATTTTTTTTATTCTTGGAGGAACGATATTATGAGATGCGCGGTCAAATGGCTCACTGCTCTGGTTCTTATGTTCGCACCATCAGCAATGGCGAGCACTTCGTTGAAGTCGGCCTTAGTCGAAGCCTACCAAGACGAACTAAACGCCTATATGCGCTATGAATCCATCATTCAGCAGTTTGGCGACATTAGGCCATTCAGCAATCTTGTCGGCGCTGAAGAACGACACATGAATTTACTAGAGCAAATTTTTAAGCTGCACGGTTGGTCGCCGTTAAAGATTTATCATCCGGTGGCACAATTTTATTCCAGTGTCCTCTCAGCCTGCGATGCAAGTCTGGAGGCTGAGGAATCTAATGTAGCCATGTATGATCGCCTGGTCAAAGACATCTCGGATGAGGAGGCTATAGCGGTGTTTTTGCATTTGCGTCAGGCTTCTGCAGAGCGCCATATTCCAGCTCTCCAACGCTGCGCTGGCCTGCGCCTTCCGGAATAAACTAGGCCCTTCTTTTATAGGAAGGGCCCTTATATTGATTGCTGCACTGCCACCCGCAGGCTTAATCAGCCTGCGAGCTTTTTTTTATTCTGCGTAGCCTGAAATTCAGCATCTCGACTAAAATCGAAAAGCCCATGGCGAAGTAGATATAGCCTTTTTCTACGTGGCGACCGCTGCCATCAGCGACTAAAACCACACCAATCAGCAGTAGGAAAGACAGAGCAAGCATCTTGACCGTGGGGTGTTTCACGATGAAGTCGCTAACCGGATTGGCAAACACCACCATCACTGCTACAGAAACGAGGACTGCAGCAACCATCACAGCTAGGTGATTGACCATGCCAACGGCAGTGATCACGGAATCTAAAGAGAAAACAATATCGAGCAAGGTTATCTGAAGGAGCATCGCGGCTCGATTGACTTGTTTAGTCTGCGGCGGTACGTCTGATGAGCCGTGGCCGCCCTCAATGGTGCCGTGAATTTCGAAGGTAGCTTTAGCAATTAGAAAGAGTCCGCCTCCTATCAGGATTACATCCCGCCCAGACACGGCTCTACCAAGTAAGGTGAACAGTGGATCGGTTAATTTAACCACCCAGCCGATGGCGAAGAGCAGCAAGATGCGCTGCAGCATGGCGAGGATCAGGCCGATGCGACGCATGCTGGCTTGCTGCGAGCGGTGCAGTTTGCTCGTAATGATGGCTAGGAAGACAATATTGTCTATGCCCAATACGATCTCAAGTGCGGCTAGGGAAAGCAGTGCGATCATATTTGGTAATGTGAAGAAATCTGCCAAAAATGCGTCCACGGGGGCTAGCTCCCAAGTGATTCATAGGATTCAAAACCGAATTTTTAGCTTATCAGTTTAAAAAATCTTCGCTATCGCTAAAGGTACGCACCCAACGTGATCACCGCATCTCTGTGGCTTTGGGCGGTATGAAGATCCGTAGCAAGCAGCCATTCGGCGCGCAAATCCCAATTGCGCGCAAAACTGAGGCTTTGGCCGATGCTAATTAGACGGCTATTTTGACCCTTAAAAAGATCCTGGCGATAGGTGACTTCCGCTAGAGTATGAAACCGGCCCATGCGCAAGTTAAGGCCACTCATGCTCCCTGGACCACCACGAACTCCGCGGTAAAAAGCCGATCCGTAGTCAACGGTAGCCAGAAGTAGCTGGTATGCCACGAGGTGATCTGAGCACAGATTGAAGCTTAGTCCGCCGCCAGCTTCGCCGCGGAGCTGCAAGTCCCTGCCGTCGCCTTGTTCCGCGACCTGATCCCAGCCTAGTTTCAAGCGCCAAGACCAGGCGGGCAGCAACCAAGTGAAGGGGACCAGGGAATTGACTTCGGCGATGGTTAGGCGTTCTATCGCTGGGCTACGCGTAGTGCCGTATGATCGGAACGCCAGGTCAAAATAACTGATTGCTGCGAAGGACTCGTAGCCATCGTCGGCGTTGAGTAGATCATGCAGACCCGGGCGAAGGCGCAGATGCATATAAGAATTCGCATCGCGTGCCCCTGCTCCGGCTCTTAACATAAATGGGGCATGACCAGAGTCAGGTGGCAATGGTGCCGTTAATTGGGCCAATGGTCTAGAGTCCGCAAGTTTGGCTCTAGCGATCAGTGCTCCGCGTAGGGCCAGTCTTTCGTGCTTAGGAAATTGGTTTTGCTTGTTGAATTTTAAAAAATTTAGGTAAGCAATATAGGTGTCGAGGACTTGGGGCTTGGTTTCGGCGCTGCGGCTTGGCGCCTCTGCCTGAAGGTTTCTGAAGCTTTCGGCATCTTCGGCAGATAGCTGTTTCAGTTGTTGATGCAAGCTTGTCTTCAGCGATGCGCGCCAAATTGCCGGTTGTCCTGGTCCGATGCGGCGGTGGATCTCGCGAGTGACTTCGAGAGGGAGCACCAAAGTTCTAAAGTTAGCGCGTAGGTCGCTATCTGGTTTGGCTACTGCTAGCAGTGCCAGCAACTGATAGGCGCAGTTTTTATCGAAGAAATAATAGGCAAAGCGGGCGTGCTGAGTGAGCTCCCACAGGTGAGCCACGAGGAGGTCTATTTCCGGCTGATTTAGATTGAGTGGATATTCCCACAGGTCACGACTTTCGCCGCTCGTGTAATAGGCTGCCGTTACGTAATAAGGGTCGACACTAAAAGTACCGGGATAGCCGCCAGCAAGGCCCTTGAAGGTATAGGCAATAGGGTCGTCGTCCGTATCTATCTGGGCCAGAAAAGCGACGCTATTTCCTAGCAGCGGGGGGTGATCTACTCCCGTTTCGTGATTGAGCCGAAGTACCGTATGGCCAAAGATGGAAGCTGGATTATTTGCATAGGCCGAAGCAAAGACTAACGTGGCGCTTTTGACCGCTAACTTGTCGGCAAATTTTTGAAATTCAGGGCAGGCTACCGAGGCGACTGGTAGTCCAAGTCGCCTTAGATAAGCGGCTCTACCAGGATAGGCGCAGGGCGCAGGTGTTCTGTCTTTGCCCATCGGCGCTGCTGTCTGCATGGCATCTGCAGTGGCGATTAGTTCGGCTCCAGGATTTTGTCTGCCATTTGGGCTTAAGTAAAAATCTGGATTCTCGATATCGCTGGTCCAACCCGAGCCGCTGGCAGTCCAATGGCCGAGAGCTAACCACTGCGAGTCCTCCGCAGCAAAAGCCGCCGAAGCTGCCGATGGTGGCACTTCAGCGACTGCGGTCGGCGCAAGAAGAGTCCCAGTAAGTAACCACCAGGACATTCTTTGGCGCCAAGTAAAGGTGCAGCCCGAAGGCTGCGACCTTAGCCCATGCCTAAGGCGCATGCTTGGGCTAATCCAGGATGATGTTTAATTTGTGCTCTAAACTGCGCTACGACGTCTTCGGGTAAAGTCTCGTCGCTTGGAAATATGGCTGGGTAGACTCCCTGCATCGTGCGATTGAACTCAGGTTGCGCTTGCCAGTTGCAGCCCAAGGTCGAGGCGAAAGCCGCCAAATATTCGCCGTGTCCTTGCGCCGTTTGGATCATCAAGTCATGGTAAGCGAGGGTGGCAAATTTGACACTTTCGCGGTCACGTTCTTCGACGATTTTGTGCTTCGCGCAATTCGAGGTACCAAAGGTCATGCCGACCGTTGCACTCGGAAACAGCGCGGCATTCGTTATGGTACGCAGCGACGACGACACGAGTGAGGTATCTTTGAAAACATACCAACCAGGTCCACACCCATTACTACTGTCGGCCGCTTTTGCGGTCTGAGTACTAGCAACGACGCCGAAGATCAAGGCGAGCAAACCGCGACGGATCATAAAATCGCTCCTAACTGAAATATAGGATTAAGCGTGCGTTAAATGAGCATTGCTGGGAAGAATTCTGGTAATTCTACCATGAACCGCTGAAAGGATCGTAATATATTTTCAGGCGCTAAGTCTGATGCCAAAATAGATTGCAGGTTATCGAGAGACCTTTGATGCTTTATGAGGAAGCGAATATTGAACACTCCTCTGGTGGTGAAAGTACCGCTGCTTGATCTCAGTGGGTTTGATGGCAACGCTGCCCAGAAGAAAGCTCTGGTCCAGCAGCTGCGAATAGCTTGCCAAGACGTTGGCTTTTTCTATGTGCTGGGTCACGGTATCGAACCGGCATTACAGACGCGCCTAGAAGAGCACAGCGCTCATTTTTTTGCCGCAGATGAAGCGACAAAAATGCAGATAAGCATGGAGCTTGGAGGCAAGGCATGGCGTGGCTATTTCCCCGTCGGTGCAGAGCTGACCTCGGGTCGGCCAGACTTAAAAGAGGGGATCTACTTTGGCCAGGAACTTTTACCAGATCATCCGAAAGTGAAGGCGGGTACTCCCTTGCATGGGAGCAACCTATTTCCTGATATTCCGGGCTTTCGCGAGACGGTGTTAGAGTACATGGCGGCGGTGACCAAGCTCGGCCACACTTTGATGCGGCTGTTGAGCCTTAGTCTAGATCTGGATGAACAATATTTCTCACGTCACTTTACCAGTGATCCATTGATTTTATTTCGCATCTTTCATTATCCACCGGGATCCATTTTGTCGGCAGCGGAGCCTGAACCATCGGCAGGTCACTGGGGAGTTGGTGAGCATACAGACTACGGCCTTTTGACCATACTTAAGCAGGACGGCTGCGGTGGTCTACAGATCAAGTCCAGAGATCTATGGATCGAAGCCCCACCCATAAATAATGCCTTCGTCTGTAATATTGGCGATATGCTTGAGCGGATGACAGGCGGTCTGTACCGCTCTACACCACACCGAGTGCGTAATGTTTCGGGCCGTGATCGCTACTCCTATCCCTTGTTTTTTGATCCAGGTTTTGATGTGGAAGTGGGTTTGTTGCCAAACATGGATGTGCGTTCAGACAGCAAGGCGGAGCGCTGGGACAGCCAGTCAGTTTATGACTTTAAGGGAACATATGGCGATTATATCTTGGCCAAAGTAGCGCGGGTCTTCCCCGAGCTAAAACGCACTATCAGCGATGAGTTGGAGTGAACTCGAGTGTGAGGATGCGGTTACGCTCCACTTCAGTGATGCGGAGAAGTCCCCCGGGTATTTTGACTTCTTTACCCACTTTGCCGACTGTGCCTAGTTTGCGCATAACAAAGCCGGCAATAGTATCAGATTCGGCATCATGTAGGTCCCAGCCTAAGATATTGTTGAGTTCTGCTAGCCTAGTATCGCCACTGATCGTGATCTTGCCGTCTAGTCTTTTTAGGATGCTTGGCGATGGCTCTTCGTTCTGATCCTGCATCTCACCGAAGACTGTCTCAACCACATCCTCTAGGGTGACGAGGCCCGCAACACAACCATACTCATCGATGACAATAGCAAGCTGAGTTTGCTTTTCGCGGAATTTCCCCATCAGCGGCTCTAAACTTAGCGACTCCGGCACGAAGAGTGCTGGACGTAATAGGCTACGTAGGTTGATCTCTCCGCCTTGATGCGACAGACGGAAGATTTCATGAACGAAGATGATGCCGATAATCACATCCGGATCCCCATCAAATACGGGTAGACGAGTGTGTTGTGAGTCAGCCGCTAGCTGCATCAGCTCAGACGTGGGCTTCGACATATCGAGAGCCATCATGTCGGAGCGGGGCACCATGATTTCGGAGACGGCAGTTTCGCTGAAGTGGAAAGACCGTTGTAAAATATTTCTCTCGAACTCGTCGAGATGGCCAGCCGCGTGGCTGCGGCCAACCAAAATTTCTAGTTCTTTGGGCGAGTGGACGGCGTCAAGCTCGCCGGCTGGTTCTAGGCCAAAGACTCGTAGCAGCCAATTACCTACGCTATTTAGACTCCAAATTAGCGGACGCAGTATCTCCACGATCACTGCCATCGGTCCCGCGACCGCCAAAGAGATGGTCTCCGGCTTTTGCAAGGCTAAAGATTTTGGCACCAGCTCCCCGAGCAGTACATGTAGCAAAGTGATGAAGGCGAACGAGATAGCTACAGCAATATTGTTTACGGTGGTTAATGAAATTGCTTTGGAAATATGTGAAAGAAGAGCTGCCAGCAGTCTCGCCAGGGCTGGCTCACCAATCCAGCCCAAGCCGATACTGGCGATAGTGATGCCGATTTGAGTGCCGGCAATGTAGGTGTCCAGGTGTCTGATCGCGCGAGACGCATGTTTGGCGCGCACCACCCCTTCGGCAGCGAGTTCATCGATTCTGCTTCGGCGCACGGTGACTAGGGCGAACTCCGCGGCAACAAAAAATCCATTGGCAAATACGAGGATGGCTACGGCGCCGATCCTCCACAGGATTTCTTGCATGCTGTCAGTGCCCCTTCCTACCTGTCCCCAGTTTCGAGTTTCTTGAGCACTCGTAACGGGAAACGTAGACTTGTAATTCATAAGAGAGAAGATAATCGTCCAGTTTGAAGCCAAAAACAACAATAATAACCGTTGTTTGGCAATCTCTTCCAATTGCCTGTGAGTCTGTTAAATAGGCAAATAAGTGATAAAAATCTTGTTGTTATGGCGATCTGGAGCCTTCGACGGCAAAGTTTCTCAAGTTTCTCGTCCGAGATCCGATAGATATGTAGGCGAAGTTCGTCACTAAATATGGGGGCATTTGTGCTCTACTCGAGAATAGTTGGTCTAGCGTGCCTCACCGCGGTGATTTTTTCTCAGCCCGTGAGTGGGCACACGCGGATTAAGCCGGGCTCAACGCTGACGCCGCGCAGCTCCAGTTCAGGGGAAAAAACTGGTCCTTGCGGTGCGACAACACCGACAACGGATGCCAGTAAACGCACCACTTTAACCCCTGGGCAAAAGTTTACTGTATTTTGGGAGGAGACCATCCAGCACCCCGGTCACTTTCGGATCGCTTTTTCTCCGGATGGCCAAACTGGCTTCGACCAGAATGTGCTGCTAGACAACATCGTCGATAATCAAAGTGGCCAAGTGGATTACAGCAATCCGACCACCTATCATCAGTTTTCCGCGACGATTACTGTTCCCAGCAAGTTATGTGAGTCCTGCTCGCTACAAGTCATTCAGGTGATGACTGAAAACCCGGCGATGCCATCGAATTATTATTCGTGTGCTGATATTCGCATTAGTAATACGCCTGGAACGGTGGCTCCCAAGGTTTCACCTTCTAGCCCACCGACCGGTGCCGGCGGAGACACAGGGGCGGCTAAGCCAGCTGCGCCGACAAATCTGAAGGTAGTAGTGAAGCCGACAACTTAGCCTGCGGAAGAAAATAGAAGCACTGAACGGAGCAAGACCGATGCGACAAGTCATAATACTGCCGATGATTACTCTAGTATTGGGACTAGGCATGTCCAGCTCATGTGGGAAAACTTCGGCTCCAGGTAGCGGCCAGCCAGGAAATTCAGCGGCTACTAAAGCCAAGGCCAAGTCGATCGCGCTTTCGTGGGACGCTGCCCAGGGAACGCCTGCTACATCTTACCAAGTTTATGGGATGCCAAATCTTAAGGATGCCGAGATTCCCATTGTTACAATAAAAGTCGATGACGAGAGTTTCGATCCAGCAAAACCGGCCGTGACGATTTTGAGTACCAACAGAGCGCTAGCTCCCTATGTTGGTAAGAATTTCTGTTTCGTTGTCACGGCTGTGGTTGATGGAGCAGAGTCACCGCCTTCAAAGGCAGTGTGTCAAAAACTTTAATGGTTTGGGTGCCTGACCAAGGTGAATCCAAAGACTAAATTTATTCAAGGCCTACTGGATTGTCTTGAGCAGGCTAGTGCGCCAGTCCACAATCGGTCTTTGCCAGTCACCACTAACAAAGCCCCATTCCTCGACGGCGCTTTTGTCCGCGCGAACGCCGTTATTTAAAGGCCAGATACACCAATCGAGATCGTTCTCCCGGACGTATCGCACAAAATGATTAAACCAATTAGGATTCTCATTTGGACCTGCACCGAATTCGCTGATCCAGATCGGGGTCTGAAAGCCAGCGGTGCCTTCGCCAATAAAACCCCAGCCTTTATCTAAGCCCTGTTTCAGGCTCTCGTAGGTCATTTTGTTGGGGTCCGTGCCGGCAAACCATGAATAGTTGTGCGGCGAGTAAATTAGTTTATCGCTTGCGGTGAGGCGAACGGGCTTTGCAGCGACGCCAGAAAAATCGGTGGCGTAATTGAGCCCCTCGACGATGATCAGGATGTCGGCATTCACTTTATTTAAGCGATTGCCGAGATCTTGTGCTGCCCGCTGCCAGTCTTGCTGCCCGCCGCCGCCCCAATTAGGATTGCCCTGTGGTCCTTGGCGGATTTCGTTGCGAAGATCGGCACCAATTACGAGAGGATTACTGCGGTAACGCTCGACTAGCCATTCCCAGTCCTTCATCCATTGCTCTGTAGTGAGTTCTTTGTTGAACCAAAGAGCGTTATCGTCCCAGCCACAGCACCATGCCGAGCTCGTGGTGTGGTTGTTCAAAATGACGAGAATGCCTTGTGCCGTCAGCTCTTCCACCACGGCATCAAAGACGGTGATCGGTGCTTTGCCGGCAAACTGCGGATTAGCAGCAACTGTTTCCGGTGCTGTTGACTCAGCATGGAGCATGGCATTGGAGAACGGTAAGCGTACGGAGTTGAATCCTAAATCACGAATTATGGTCACGATGTTCTTGATCGAATTCTTATCTAGGCCGCCGACCACGTTGTACCCATCAGAAGCACCGTACCAATTGATGCCTTTGAGTTTCACACGTTGACCCAGCGTGTCGACTATCCAGCGTCCGCTCGTATGAAGTGGTGGAGCAAACTCTGAAGTAATCTGAGGTAGATTAGTGGCTGCGCCGCCTTGAGCGACGGCATGTTTGGCACAGCTTAACGACGAACAAAGTGTCATTGCGGCCATTAGGTAAAGACTAGCAAATCGCACGATGGCAACTCCCTTACTTGTCTTGCTGCTACCTACCCAAACCGGGGGCGCTACTAGCAAAAGTTTGCGGGATACTGCCAGAAATTTAATCGATTTTCTAGTCAAACCAAGAGGCCTTTTATAAATATTTTGCAGTTTAGTTTCCAAAAATCTGAGTGCCGTAATAACCAAACCCTGATTTGTATACACCGGCACCCAGGCTGCCATATCTACCAAGCATATTAGCCCTATGGCCTGGACTCCCGTACCACATGTCCACGAAGCGCTTGGCTACCTCCTCAGCAGGTGTGCCGCTGCCGCCGCTAAACATGGCAACGTTTTCAGCGCTGATGGAGCCGCTCTGACCAAATTCTTGCTGGTAAACTTGGGCCCTAGCACGCGGGAAGCCGTTGTGGCTGATGCCTCCAGATTGGCCTTGTTGCCGCGACCAATCACGCGCGACAAAAGCCATGTTTTTATCATGGCGCAGAGCTGACAAACCAACGCGTTTTTCGTTGGTTAAGCGCACAATTTCGCTCTCTACTTTGCAGGTAAACTCGTCGCCTTTATAACAGTCAGAGATGGCTGCGGCGGGTGCCTGAGCGGCTGGGGGAGGGGGTGCGGACGGACTGGAAGCTGCCGTACTTGGCACTGCGGCCCGTTGAGTTGGATTAGTTTGTGCCCCGGCAGCATTGCCTAGGGCATCAGCACTGTCTGAAGCTGCCGGGATCTGCCTGCGGCTAGAGCTGCCTTTAGTTTTAGAGCCTTTGCTGGATTTGACCTGTGCTTTAGTCTGAACGCCCAGGTCCGAATCCGTGTCGGTATCTGCACTCGTGTTTCTGATGCTACTCGCACTAGGTGTGCTAATTGGAGTCTCGCCCGTACCACACGAGGTAACGCCCGTGATTAAGATCACTAGCAGACTCTTGTTGATCTGGCGTCTCGACATGACTTCCTCCAACGGACGCGAGTGCGTCCATGGGAGGGGTGTCGGTAGGATCGGGGGAGAACTTTACAAAATTCAAACTAAATACAATAAAATTATTGAAAATAGACGGTTATTGATAGTTTTTGGGGTCTTTGGCGGAGCAAGTCAATGCGCTATTGCTTCATCCCGGTACTCTAGACACCATCCGTGACGCAACCCTCTGACGCAGAGCTAACTGTCCGTAGATACTTATAAAGAACGCCTCTGGTGGCTTTCGCCGGTGGCGCTTGCCACTGACTGAGTCTGGCAGCCGCCTCTGTGTCTGTTACGTCCCAGTTAATCGTTAATGAGTCAGCATCTATGGTGATGCGGTCCCCATCTTTCACCAGTGCGATTGGTCCGCCTACCTGAGCTTCCGGACAGATGTGTCCGACGATAAATCCGTGCGATCCACCAGAGAAACGTCCATCGGTCAGCAGTGCTACGTCCCTGTGTAGGCCTGCTCCGACGATTGCCGATGTGGGTGTTAGCATCTCTGGCATACCGGGGCCGCCCTTGGGTCCCTCATAGCGGATGATGATGACGTCGCCCTTTTTGATTTGACCGTCAGCGAGAGCCGCAAGCATCGCCTCTTCAGCATCGAAGACTCGGGCGAGGCCAGTAAATGATCGTCCCTCTTTACCGGTGATTTTGGCTACAGATCCCTCGGGCGCTAAATTACCGCGCAGGATTTTGATGTGCCCTTGATCAGCTAGCGGTTGGTCCAAGCTGGCAATGATCGGCTGTCCGTTAGTCAGGCCTGGCAGTTCGGCTAGGTTTTCCGCCAAAGTTTTACCCGTGACCGTTAAAATGTCCCCGTGGACTAGTCCATGAGCGAGCAATAATTTTAGGACTGCTGGAGTGCCCCCGACTGCGTCTAAATCAGTCATGACATAGGTGCCACTGGGTTTTAAGTCGGCTAGGTACGGCACTTCTGCGCTGATTCTGGCGAAGTCGCTCAGAGTTAAAGGCACATCTACGGCTTTAGCCATTGCCAAAAGATGGAGCACGGCATTGGTCGAGCCACCTAGCGCCATGGTGATAGCGATAGCATTTTCAAAGGCCTTAAAGGTCATGATGTCGCGCGGCCTAATGCCACGCTCGAGCAAATGACGAATCGCCGCACCGGCCTTTTGGCATTCCTCTAGCTTGCGTGGGTCCGCTGCGGGAGTGGACGAAGAATACGGTAGGGTCATCCCCATCGCCTCAATGGCCGAGGCCATGGTATTGGCCGTGTACATGCCACCGCAGGCACCCTTGCCTGGGCAACTGTGACGCACGATAGAGGCTCTCTCAGCTTCATCAATGGCGCCGCTGAGAGACTGTCCGTAGCTCTGAAATGCTGAAACTACGTCAAGGCGTTCCCCGGAACGCCTCGACCCAGGAGCTGTGGATCCTCCGTAAATCATTAAGCCGGGTCGATTGAGTCGGCCGAGAGCCATCATGGCACCTGGCATATTTTTGTCGCAGCCCGGGATCGCAATGCAGGCGTCGTACCACTGCGCACTCATCACTGTTTCTATCGAGTCGGCAATCAAATCACGTGATGGCAGCGAGTAACTCATGCCATCTGTGCCCATCGATATACCGTCGCTCACTCCGATAGTATAAAAACGCTGTCCAACCAATCCCGATGCTGCGACTGCTGTTTTCGTTGTGCTAGCAAGGTCGCCAAGGTGCATATTACACGGGTTACCATCAAACCAGTTCGCGACGATTCCTACCTGAGCTTTGGCCATGTCGGCAGGCTTTAGGCCCGTTGCGTAAAGCATAGCCTGCGCTGCACCATGCGCCTTGTCTTGAGTGATCTTGCGACTAAATGTGTTGATAGCGTCGTTCACGTTGGCGTCCTTGATGTGACTATTGTGGCTTAGCAAAACTCATGCGAGATCTGAGCTCGCGACCTACCTCTTCCATCCCATGAGTCTTTGCCGCTTCCCGCAGGCGCTTAAATTGCTGACCACCACTCTGATGCTCGCTCAACCAGTCATTGGCAAAGTCGCCGCGCTTGATGCGATCTAGAACGCCTTGCATTTTTTCTCGCACACTGGCGTCGATTAATTTTGGTCCTACCGTGTAGTCACCGAATTCAGCCGTGTTAGAGATCGAGGAGCGCATATAAGAGAGGCCGCCTTCATAGATCAAGTCGACGATCAACTTCATCTCGTGAAGGCATTCAAAATAAGCCATCACTGGGCTGTAGCCATTTTCTACCAGGGTCTCAAAACCTAATTGAATTAGGCTGGTGAGTCCCCCGCAAAGTACCGCTTGCTCGCCAAACAAGTCGGTTTCTGTCTCTTCTTTGAACGTCGTACGGAACACGCCAGCTCTGGCGCCACCGATAGCCTTCGCATATGAGAGCGCTAGAAGCAGAGTATCTGGCGAATCTTCGTTTAAAGTCGCAACAAGACAAGGCACGCCTTTACCTTGGGTGAATTGCCGGCGAACCATGTGGCCAGGCCCCTTTGGAGCCACTAAAAATACCTCGACACCTGCCGGCGGCTTGATTTTGCCGAAATGGAAATTAAAACCGTGGGCGCAGACTAAGTAATTACCCGGCTTGAGATTCGGCGCAACGTCCTCTGAATAAACAGTTGCTGCTACCTCGTCCGGGACGAGCAGCATTACGACGTCGGCAACCGCTGTTGCCTCAGCCGGCGTCATAACTTTCAGTCCCTCTGTCTCGGCCTTAGCGCGTGATGCACTGGTTTGCGGTAAGCCGACTACGACATCGACCTCGCTATCGCGCAGATTGAGTGCGTGGGCATGTCCTTGACTACCGTAGCCAATAATCGCTACCTTCTTGCCGCGGATCCATTGCAAATCAGCGTCTTGTTCATAATAGACGTGGAAGGTGTTGGTGCCGCTCATAGTTGCTCCCTTACAGATGTTGAGTAACTTGCTTTTGTCCTGGAAGTAAATTTCACATGCCCATTGCTGTCGCTACGTACGACGCTAGTTGCTACCGAGTAAACATCGACTAGCTTCCGAAGGTCATGGACCACGGCGCGCAGCTGCTCATCATTGCCTTCAAACTCCAGGCTGACTTCAGAGATACCGACCGCGTCACCATCGCGTAGATTAAATGCGGCAATGTCTAATCCGCGCCGCGAAAATATCAGTGCGATCCGCGCAATGATACCTAGCTCCCGGATGACGATCATGGTCAGACCATATCTCTCACTCCGGACGTTGAGAAATGTTGGCATGCGATTAAGTCCACTGAGTGTGGCGCCGTCATCAAGTATGTCGCTAAGGCGGCGTAGCGTTGTCATCTCAGGTACTCCCAGTTGGCATAGGTAAGGCAGTTTTTGGATGTGAGAGAACTATATCTTTGGCAGCTTTTCCTGCTGGAATCATCGGCCATACATTGTCTTCGTTAACTACGCGGGCGTGAATTAGGCAGGGTCCGTCTTGGTAGTTAAGTGCGGCGCTGATAACTTCGGGAAGCAGCGCCGGTTGATCTACATAAAAACCCTTGATGCCGTAGGCTCCTGCCAGAGCGACAAAGTCTGGGTTTCCGTGCAGGGAAACGCTACTAAGGCGGTTTTGATAAAAGAGTTCCTGCCACTGCCGGACCATTCCCAAACACTGATTGTCGACCACCACGATCTTGATCGGTAGCTGCTGAATGGCTGCTGTGGCTAATTCCGCCTGGACCATTTGAAAGCCACCATCGCCTACCACGGCGATGACGGTAGCATCAGGTCTCGCCAGTTGGGCTCCGATGGCTGCGGGTAGGCCAAAACCCATCGTGCCAGCACCTCCCGAGGAGAGCCAGTTACGTGGGCTTTTTGTGGGCATGAACTGTGCTGCCCACATCTGGTGTTGACCGACGTCTGTAGTGACCACGGAGTCACGTGGCGCCAGTTCATGTAGGCACTCTAACAACTGCGCCGCTCGCAGATCCTTTGGCACCTCGCCATGATCTTCCTCAATAACCCCCTCAATAATATCCCCGGCATGACCACTGACTAAGGGGTGACGTCGACGGTAGTCATTCAATTCATGTAGCCATTCTTCGCTCGATAATTTGCCTACGTGTTTGAGAATCTCCTCAACTGCCAACTTTGCATCGGCATTAACCGCAGCGTCGGGCGTGACGACTCGTCCAATTTCCGCTGGATCGATATCGATGTGGAGTTTCTTAGCGAGCGGACAGAAATGATCGTTGCAGCCATTGATCCGGTCATCAAAGCGACTGCCGATCGATAAGATGAGGTCACAGCGGGTGGTTGCATAATTGGCGTAAGCTGTTCCGTGCATGCCAAGCATGCCTAGAGCAAGAGGGTGTTCTTCTGGAAACGCTCCTTTGCCGAGTAGCGTGTTAGTGACGGGACTGCCTAGGGTTTCAGCTAGAGTCCTAACCGCGTCTGAAGCTCCTGCGATGATAGCGCCATGTCCCGCGAGTATAAGTGGGCGCTTACTGCTCATGATCATGTGTGCCATGTCTTCACAGGCATTTACTTGCAACGAGCTTAAGCGCAAGGCGCCAACTCCGCTGCTCTTAGTGTCAAGGCGCGCGAGCTGGGAATCGTCGACCGCATATTCTGTTTTTTGCGCCGAAATATCTTTGGGTAGGTCTAAGAGCACGGGCCCTGGACGGCCGCTCATCGCTAAAACATGTGCGCGACGCACAGCAGGTACAATGTCCTGAACGCTAAGAATGAGTTGGTTGTGTTTGACTAGTGGCAAGGTGACGCCGAAAACATCAGCCTCTTGAAACGCATCCTTGCCGAGATTGCCGCTGTTGGTTTGGCCGGAAATCACAAGAATCGGCACGGAATCCATCTTTGCTGTCAGTAGGCCCGTGACTGTGTTTAGCGCGCCAGGACCGCTGGTTACCAGCACTACGCCCAACCGTCCGGAGGCGCGTGCATAACCGTCAGCCATGTGAGTGGCGCCTTGTTCGTGGCGTGTCAGTACCAATTCGATGGAGGAATCATATAATGCATCAAAAATATTGATGGCAGCCCCGCCTGGGTAGCCAAAGATATGTTTGACTCCAAGGCGTTCTAATTCCTTGATCAAGATTTGTGCGCCACTTAATTGTTGCATAACTCTTCCAATTAGCTAATCCGATTAAAACTGGCTCAAAGTGCGAAAACTTAATTTGAGCTGACGGGACATAGCCAATCTCCGGGTCCTGCTTTCTCGCCAGTTTGGACGGCGATCAGATAGTTACGTAGCTTGAGGCTTATTGAGTCTACGGGTTTTAGGCTAGGTAGGTCGTATACAGTGCCATCTTGTTCTGCCAGTGCATGCACCGGCGAAACAACGGCGGCGGTACCGCAGGCAAATAGCTCAAGGCAATGGCCGCTTTTAATTGCGGCGATAAGGTCATTAATGTGTATAGGTGCCTCTTTCACGCCGATATCCATCGTGCCGGCGATCTGCATCACGCAGTCGCGCGTGATGCCCCCCAAGATTGTGTCGCTGAGTGGAGGTGTCCAGAGTTCGCCGTCGACCAGTGCGAAGAAATTCATCCCGGAGAATTCCTCAACATAGGTCTTTTGAACGGCATCAAGCCACAGCGTCTGCTGACAACCTAGGCGCGCTGCTTTTATATCGGCACGAATGGCAGCACCGTAATTTCCAGCCACTTTATAAGCACCTGTGCCGCCAGGCGCTGCGCGGCAGTCTTGGCGCTCGATAAGAGCGGTAACCTTGGAAGAAGAAAAATAAGCTCCCGAGGGACTGGCGATCACTAGGAAGGTATATTTAGTTGCTGGTTTGAGACTTAAACCCGTATCTGTCGCTAACATCAGCGGGCGTAGGTAGAGAGATTCGTCGCGCCCGCGTGGTATCAGGGGTTGGAGGTGATAAACTAAGCTTTCCAAAGCTTGCATAAATAGAGCTTCTGGAAGTTCAGGCATGGCCATGCGCGCCGCTGATTCATTCAGACGACGCAGGTTCAGAAGGGGGCGAAAGAGTGCGCCGCGACCATCTGCGAGAGCGTATGCCTTCATCCCTTCAAAAATTTGTTGACCATAGTGTAGCGATTTACACGCTGGATCGAGTGTTAGTGGCTGATAAGCCTTAAGCTCTACATGTGACCAATGACCGTCACTGTAATCGGCCTTGGCCATGATTGGTGCCATGACACTGCCGAAGCCAAGGGGGCTGGGCGGCGTAAATCTATCAACAGCATGTTGAAGATCTGTGGTCAGAGGCAAGATGGGGGATTTTGCAGTTAGGTTCATTTGGGTCACCAGAAAAAACTTGTCTTTAAAAATCAAAACCCCGGGTCCTTTGTGGGATCCGGGGTGCATTTGCGAGCTTTGATTATGCGCGCCTAAGTCCGGTCCCGTCTAAGGATCGTCGCAATAATCGAAATAATAATAATGTTGGATGCTATCATTTGTGTCGTACCGAATAGGTCATAACTAACTGAAATTAAAAACGCGGCAATCACTGGAACTTAACCGTGAAAAAAGCCGTCGTTCAGGCGGGGTGGAACCTACCCCGACACTGCAAGGGAATGCAACCGTAAATTAGCCAAAATATGATCGGAATCATCAAAGTAGCAGTTTATACGCGGCATTTAGAGTCTCGCGGCGAAATGGATAGCCGATTTTTTGTAAGTGCAATTCGAAGTCAGCGCGCTCTGAGCTCGTGACTTCAAATGCAATCAAAACTCGTCCGTAATCCGCGCCATGAGAGCGATAATGAAATAGCGATATATTCCAGCAATCACTGATGACCGCGAGAAAATCCGCTAATGCCCCGGGACGCTCCGGGAACACAAAACTATAGAGCTCCTCGTCAAGAGCCTTCGGAGCTCTGCCCCCAACCATGTGCCTGACGTGCTCTTTTGCTAGATCATTTTCCGTCAGGTCCTCAAAGACGTAGCCTCGCTCCTGCAATTTAAATGCGAATGTTTCATGATCGCGTACATCATGAATGCTAAGGCCCAGAAGTATGTAAGCATCTTTCGTTCCGTTGGTTCGGTAGTTGAACTCGGTGATGCTCTTGTTGCCCAAGATGTCGCTGCAAAAGTCTTTCAGACTGCCTGGCTGTTCGTTAATCCGCACCGCAAAAAGGCACTCACGACCCGCTCCTGTCATTGCCCGTTCGGCGACGAATTGCAGGCGCTGGAAGTTCATGTTGGCACCTGAGTTGATCGTCACCACATTGAGTCCGGTGGACTGCGTCGCTTTTAGGAAAGCTTTGGCGCCTGCCCACGACAAGGCTCCTGCTGGTTCGACGATGGTGCGCGTTTCCCTGTAGATATCATGGATCGCTGAGCAGATTTCGTCGGTGGATACCTGAACAAAATCGTCTACTAGGTCCTGACTGATTTTAAATGGGTTTGCGCCCACTTGTTTAACCGCCACTCCATCTGCGAACACTCCGACATGCGGTAAAATAATGCGGTCTTTGGCTGCGATCGATTTAGCCATCGCATCGCTATCGTGAGGTTCAACGCCGTAAATTTTGACCTTAGGCGCTAAGTTTTTGACATATGCGGCAATTCCAGCCAGGAGTCCGCCCCCGCCGACTGGCACAAAGATCGCATCAACTTGCGGACAATCCTCGATGATTTCCTTACCGACGGTGCCCTGACCAGCGATGACTAAGGGATCATCGAAGGGATGCACCATGCAGGCGCCCGTTGATTCAACTAAGGATAAGCAGTGATCGTAGGCTTGAGAGTAGTGGTCACCAGCTAGTATAATTTGAGCTCCGTATCGAGCAACCGCCCGAACCTTGATGTCTGGGGTCGTGGTCGGCATCACCACCCAGGCTGGAATCTTTAAGCGTTGGGCCGAAAGCGCGACCCCTTGTCCGTGGTTACCGGCCGAAGCACAGATCACGCCTCGGTGCCGTTGCTCCTCCGAGAGGTGCGCGATCCGATTATAAGCGCCGCGAATCTTGAAGGAGAAGATTGGCTGAAGATCTTCGCGTTTAATGAATATATTGCTCAGAGAATCGGCAGAAAGGTAAGGCGCAGACTCCAGTGGAGTCCGCTTGGCCACATCGTAAACTCTTGCTTTTAGTATATCTTTGAACAAATTTGCGCCGTGAAATCGTGGCAATTCAGAACTGAGTCAACCTTTTAACGGAGTATCGGTACCAGCGCGATTACTAACCCAAAAATACCGGAATACCAAGTGTCTGCGTCTGTATGTCCTAAAAATGCGCCTAAGGTCTCAATATTAAAAGCCATGGCGCTACCTTTAGGGGAGATTTCGCTGCGCTAAGATTTGGTGTTCAGCAGAATTAAAAAAGGCGCCCAAAACGGCGCCTTTAATTATTCTTGCTTCGTTCGATTACAAAAGTGGCGCGACGACATCCCACATATGATGGCCGATTGCCTCTTGGATGGTCACGTCTGGGTGGATGCAGTCAGCGGCAATGTGTTCAGCAGCACTGCCATCATCTTCGCCAGGCGCCACATAAACTGCTTGTCCTTTGAAGTTTGGATATACAGTTTGATCGTGGTTCATTAGGCGAATCTCGTTGGCTAAGACGTCGCGAAGAGCGGCGATCCGCCGGCGCGCTGCATCGATGTTTTCTTGTGGAGCGCCTGGGAATACGCCCGTGTCGTTAGCAAATCGCACTATTTTGTAAAGCTGCGTACAGGTGATTGGGCCATTAGGCGAGTGCGGCACAGCCACGCGGTCTGGATGAGTTAACAATGCAATCGGGTCACCAAGTCCGGTGACTACAATCTTGCTGTAAGGCGATAGGGCCGTCAGGCGCTGGTAAAAACCGCGAACACTTTCAGCGTAGGACTCCGGGGTCCGATTATCCATAAAGTCCATTCCGTTGAAGTTGACGATGATCAACTCAGGCTTTTTATGGAAGGGATTGCGCTTGAAAAATGCCTCAAACTTTTCCAGATAGAGATGGCCAAAGTGATAAGATCCCGCCATTTGGGCGCCGTTGTAAACTTTGGGTTCGAAGCCAGTAGTCTGCTTAATCAGAACTGGTAGTGAGTAACTTTGGGTGCCCAAGTATGGTGACAGGCGAATGCGCGCCATATTGCCAAAAAGTTTGGTCAAGAGCTGATGCTGTTGTTCGTCGGTTGGATTTGGGTTGAGCTTGCCAATGGTGGCACCATAAACGGTGGCAGCAGCAATCGAACCAAGGAAGTCAGCGTAGAACCTAGGACCTGGGTTGCCAAGCTTGGCATCAGCCATGGTTGCCATCGAGACGCTGTCACCAAATAAGGCTAAAAACAGCGGGCCGCTCTGGTTGTCAACTGCGACCGTATCTTCTGGAGAGACAATGAAACTAGGTACCGTCTCCAGGGCCGAGGTGTCTGCAGCGCGCACGGCTGTGCTGGCACTGAGTAACATCGTAGCGGCGATCACTCGTGAGAAAATCATGGGTTAGTCCTCAAGGGTTAAAAACTGGTTTAGTATTAGTGAGCGTTAGTAGTGATATTGTTACTGACGTTTAATGTTAGCTGCGTCGCCAGGATGCCTTCGATTACTTCGCGCGCTTTCTTCGGTCCACCAGCTTCTTGGATTTGCTCCCGGATGGTCGCTACTTTTTCCTGAATGCTGCTATTGGTGAATACCTGTTGTACGGCATTCTTGAGCGCTGCGTCATCGACGGCGCTGCGATCGAGGTGGATACCCAAACCTAAACTAGCCACCTGCCTAGCAGTAATACCCTGTTCCTCAATTTGGGGGATCACCACAAGTGGGACTCCGTAAGAAAGACTTTCCATCGTCGAATTCATGCCGCCGTGGGAAATGAATACATCCGCGTGGGGCAACAGAGCCACCTGCGGAATGTGCGCCTGAATATTGATATTTGACGGAATCTCGCCCAGTAAGTTGCGGTCCAGTCGCCGACCGATACTCATCACCACCCGCCAAGGTGTGTTGCCAAAAGCCTGGATGCAATTTTGAAAAAACTCTGGCCATTCGTGAAAGAGCGATCCTAGCGATACGATAAGTACCGGCCCATCGCCCTTTGGAATGAGGGCTTTCGCCTCTTCTGAGTGTACTGGTTCAAAGCATGGTCCGACGAAGTGAAACCGACTATCAAAGGTCGCGCCTTTTGGCTGCAGTGCACGGGGCAAGAATACCAGATTTTGGTCGTCGATGAGTCCCATGCTTTGGATCAGACTAATGCCTTCATAGCCAACGGCGGCACATTGTTGGTCGATCAGAGTCTGCGCTAATTGCAGATCCTCTGGAGTCGGGTAGTCGTGTTTGGCAAATGATTGACTGAGCAAATTGTAGTGTTCGTTGGAGGCGTAAGTAGTGAAGAATTTAATCGTCGGTACTTTAAGATTACTCGCAATAATCTTCGCCGCTAGGGACACAAAGTCATAGATGATGAAGTCTGGTTTTACGGTGCTGAGGCTTTTTTGCAGCGGCCCGAAGGTCTTAGCAAACTCTGCCATGAAGCGAGTCATGACCGATGCTTGCTTTGGTGGTGCTTTACCTTCAGCCGTTGCCAACGCCTGCAATTTGGCGGTCTCGGCTGTAGCTTTGCCAAATTCGCTTGGGTAGGGCATGAAAATCGCACCTAGCCCAGTGACAGCATCGCGGAATTCTTCGGCGCAGTAAAAATAGACTCGGTGGCCACTCCGCACAAGTTCCGCCGTGAGGCCCAAGGTCGGGTTCACGTGTCCATGCATGTCAATGTTAATGAGTGCTAGGGTAGCCATCGCCTGTGCCTCTGGTTACGGATGTAAAATGACGGGAACCTTTTGACGTTATCACTCGCTATTTTGTTGTCAATGATACCTGGTGGCCCGCCGTCGAGTGGGACTAGTGCGTCGTCAAGGCGCAGTATCATCAGGTCTCAGGTAGGGGCAATTGCGAAAGTACTACGCTGTATTTAATCGATAAGAAAACGCCGGGATACATAACCCCGGCGTCTTCACGTGGTACCAATGTGAATATTATCTAGTTAGTAGGGGACCTTGCAGGCGCCGTTAGGGCCGCCGAGCTCAGGTTGGTAGCCCCAACCATTGCCGTTGTTACTGCCATTGGTGCAGTAAGGGAAACACTGATGGGTGTATTGATCGCACCATTGCCCTGGCGCTGGTGGATAATACGGCGGCGGCACTGGCCGTGGAGGGTAGGGCACTGGTACCGGCACTGGTACTGGCACTGGTACCGGCACGGGAAAGGGGCGTGGGCCTGGGTAACCTGGTCCCGGCCATGGGCCTGGGCCTGGATATGGGCGTCCTGGGCCACCCGGGCCACCTGGGCCTGGATAGGGGCGACCTGGGCCACCCGGGCCACCTGGACCTGGATATGGGCGTCCTGGGCCACCCGGGCCACCAGGGCGTCCGCCACCAGGGCGGAACTCATGGGTGGCACTTGCGATGGCCGTATTCGCTTCGAGACAGACGCAGCGCTCCTGATCTTCGCGGTAGTAACAGCCGTTTTGGTCTTCGCATCGTTCAGCTTCGTCGCTGTATTGATCGCAATTTAATGCCGTCGGGACTAGCCCGTTCGATTGGCAGATCTGCTCTGCCGCGTTCCACTCACACGTGACACGCCCAGCACATGAATCTGGCAGATCGCTTAAATCGGCGCATTCATCGCCACTGCGATCACTCTCGTAGCCGGCTGCCTGCACTGCGCCAGGAAGCGTAGTCAGCAGCAGAGTAAATAGGAACCTCTGCGTTCTCGTCGCCATCTTGTCTCCGCGTTATTTAGTGGTTCTTTAGAGTTCTGCTAACCATCAACACCCGACGTCGTGTCTCTGATTCAGAGACTCAATTCGGTACAAGACTAGGCAACTTTCATCGTCTGAATGCAAGCTAAATTTGCCAAATGAGCGGAATTCGTTTGTGTCATTTCCTTATAAATCCGTTAGAATCAAGCTTCGCATTCAAGCTCCGACCTTCGTCTTTTCAAAGTTGGTCAGTGACATTTACTGAGGGTGTATGGCCGTTTCAACTCACCGCCAATCTGACTGCGTATTGACCACGGCACTTATTATCGGTGTGTTTGTTGCCGCGCTGTCCTGGTCGGGTGCCGTGATGGCATCGGCATACTATGACGTCAAACTCATGGGGCGCATGGCAGCAATTGGGAGCAGGCATGGCAGTTATGCTATTGAGCCAGGTTATTATAGTGGGCATCACCGCGTGATGATCACAAACGGCGGTGACCTTGCCCTGCCGATGGTAACTGGACCCAAAGGTGTAGCGGCATTATGGGTGCGCAAAGCCGGAGAGCTGAATGGCCGCATTGTATTCGAGGCCGAATCTGCAGAGCACTTGTTCGGTGACTACACGACGGATGGTGAGTCCAGTGTGATCTTTAGTGTGGTCTCGGAAAGAAAGCCTGTCGGGATTTTTCGTTACAGTTTTCTCGACGACAGCGTCAAAAAGCTAACCTCAGGACCACTAGGCAGCGAGGCTTGGTACGGCATTCAAGGTCTGGCCCAGAATGCTGTCTCTGCTAGAGTGTCTTTTGGTCCCGTGGCTCAAGTACTCGGTCTGTGGCGTGACAGCAAATGGACCGTACTGGCATCGACGCAAGAGGTGGACCCAGAAAGTCCGTTTTATTTTTTTCACACGCATTATGTTGCGGATGATGGCTCCGCCATAGTCCGCGCTTTAATGTCGGCTCGATACGATGATGGTGGAATTTACCGGATCGCTCCGGATGGTGTGACTACACCACTGGTCGAGACGGCTCAGCGAAATCCAAAATCGACGCTTACGGCGTTAGCTCCGTGGATTGCTGCTAATCGTCGGGGCGACCTGGTGTTTTCGGCCTTCAACCGAGCGAACGGACTGGGGTGGTATCGCCTAAAAGGCGGTCGTATAACGTCGCTCTTGCCAGAGGCTATGCTTGGCAATGCGGATTTATTTCCGGCAGCTATGAACGCAACTGGAGAAGTGGTGTTTCGGTTTACAGATCGCGAACGCACCTCCCTGTATGTCGACATGCTTGGTAATCTGGAGCGGATTGCTGGGGGTGGGGACAGAGTCGCCACGGATATTGGTCCAGGTTTGATCGGTAAACCGCAGAGCAAAGTCGGAATTTTTGCGCACTCGCCCTGGATTAATGACAGCGGTGATGTCGCTTTTGTCAGTGATCTCTCTAGTTTTACTGCTCCCGATGCAGATTTTGCTGGCGAATCTTTTGAGGCAGGGATAGGTATTGGCATATTTATCGCGCACCGTTTGCTGAATTGAGGCTGGATTTTGTCTCAACTGGCTTAAACGGACAGGTAGGCTCAGCGGCCTACGAGTAGAAATACCTCGACCTAGTCAAGGATGGGCTTTATTCTATTAAGTGAAAGCACAGGAAAATCATCTAAGTATCACAGCTTGGAGCATCGAATGCACTGCCTTGCCCGTGTTGCTGTCCTTGGTTTTTGCTTCGCCTTGTCTTCTGGAATGTGCTCTGGAATGGCATTTGGCTGGCAGTCTCTCCCAGTGACGGCACCCATCGACTGTGCCGATGGCATCCCTAACGTGAGCTTTCGAATCACTAGTGACTACGATGTGGGGAATGCCTTCCTCTCCACGTTCGCCAGTCATATCGTTGAGAAACAAAGCAAAGATGTAATCGAAAGCCAGTTGCGGGCTTGGCAGTTCCGCGACGTGAAATATTTCGGTCAGCCATCCAAAGGTGTTTACGCGTTTTTAGGTGAGGCGGATGGGTTTAGGCTGGTTGCCTTTCGCGGGACCACGAGCTGGGAGGAGGCGTTCAAGGACGCCTTGATTAAGCAGGTATCCTATAGCCGGATAGGTTTCGACGGTTACGGCCACATGGGGATGCTTAAGCATTACGAAAAAGTTGCGGCCTTGGTGATGCCTGAGCTCTTGGCGCGCATTCAAGCCGATCCGAAGCCGCTATTTCTCACCGGACATAGTCTCGGCGGTGCAATAGCGGTACTTCACGGCATGCAGTTAAAGCGCCTTGGCCATGACGTCACTGCTATCTACACTTCAGGTCAACCGCGCGTAGGAAACGAAGATTTTTATGCTCAGTTGAAGGAGCTAGTAGGAGACCGCTACTACCGGCTCGAGCATCCGCACGACATTACCCCGCGGGTGCCACCCAGCCACGACGTGGCAGAGGTATTCGCTCGCATTATTCCCTGGGACTTGGGCCTTTTGCAGGGCCAGCTGGAGGGATTGGTCAGGCGCTTGAATTATCATAAGCCCGAGGGTTTTACGATGTTCCTTGATAAACATCTGTTGCCCTCGGAAGAGTCCGGTGTCGACTTTGATCAAGTCTTCTGGGCATCTCTCGACGGAGCGTTGCAAGGGGCTAGATCGTTGAAGCAGATCTCGGACCAGATCAACGACCGACTGCTGAATCACCCGGCAATGCGTTATCTCTGTAATTTTGCGAAAGATATCAATGAGTCATCGTTGGTTGGCGTCAGATAACCAGGCTTTAGTCGCGGGCGGACGGCCCGATTTCGCTGGTGCGGGACTTCAAACTATCTGGCGCCTAAGTAAATCGAGTCGGCAAACTCAGGGTGATCGATGAATGGGTTGCGGTTCCCCTGCACCTCGTAGACTCGCTCATTCCTAGTTTTTTCGTGGTCGTCGACTGGATCTTGTAAGTGCCAGCGTATAAGGGTGCTCAAGTTAGCGAAATAGCCGTTGTCTTTGATATCGATGCCGTGGACGCTATATCCAGGCGCTTTTTCGACTAACCGTAGGTCGGGCTCTTTTGACGTATCTCCCTGATAACGCACGTCCATATAAAAGAGCATGCGTGCAATATCGCCTTTGACAGGAGCTGGTGGCTCAAACAAGGCATTGTCAGTGTCGACGTAGCCACCGGGTGCTTCCGGTAATTCCTGGCCTTGCTCTGCTTCACCGAACATCATACTGCCACGCGCACGATTGATGCTTGCTTCACATGGTCTGAGGTGGTGCAAGTCGCTGTAAGCAGGCATGTCGGCGCGGGGGAATCCGCGGGCCTTGGCCCAAACGTGTTCGCGGTTCCATTCGATCAGGCCCTCTTCTTCATCGCCAACCGCCGTATTGCTGAGCGAACGGCCGGTGTACACCATTATGACGTTATCCGGACGAGTCGGATCTTGGTCAGTATACTTTAGTTGTGCCCAAATCTGATTGTAGTTGAGTCGGCGGCTGTGGCGGATGATCTGATGCAGCGACTGTTTGAGGCTCGAGCCAGAAAATCCAGTGACTGCGTCGTAATAGGTCTTGGCATCCACCGCATCGCTCTGAGCGAGTGCTATCGCAGATGGTTTGGGTGTGGATCCACAGCCGTAGGCGGCCAATATGATTAACAGGGCGCCGTGCCGTTGCCAGTAGGTGTTCGATGTTCGGTGGACATTCAGATTAAACAGTCGAATTAACTGATAAAATTGCATGAATCCGGTGTCCGGTTTGAGGGTTGCTGACGCAGCGTCTTGTATCTCAGAAGCTGGCTAAGTGGCAGCAAAATAATTGTTTATAAACAAGAAAGCGATTGTCTTGCGATCTAACTAGCTCAGTAGGAAAGAAAGGCTTTGACTGGGCGCGTCGCAGCTGTTTAAAGGCGTTATGGCCGCGCCACGAGACGGGAGCAGCCCGATCAAGTAGCCCAAGGAAAAGACGACATGAGCACGCCCAAGCATCAGCTGGTTCTGACCCGCCCAGGATTTGCTGGCCTTTTAGTTCAGGAATTTCAGGACCTCTGGCAGCTATTCGGTAAGCCCGTGGGTACAGCTGCGGTGGCTTTCGATGAACACGAGGTGTTGCCAGCGCTTGATGCGACCGTATTTGGTCGGCAGTATCTCCCGAGGGCGACTTGTCTGCAAATCGAGAGCATTGAGCAAGTCGTTGGCGTCATAGTTAAGCGTTTGGAGACACTATCTAACCGCGCTAATCGTCATGCGGCTAAGTGGACTCTCCATGCCTTTGCGCAAGACGATGATCCGGCGCTTCAGTTAGCCGGTAAGATTGAAAAAGCCCTCCTCGCTGCCGTGCGGCAGCGACTACCGAGGTTATTTCAGCGCTTTATTACTCCAGTTCAGGCCCAGAGCGAATTTGTTGGCAGCCCAGGAAGTTCGGGAATGCTCGTGCAAATTTATTTGCCCTCCCTCACCGAACTTTGGTTTTCCGCGGCTGGTGCAAGCAGCGGTCCTTCCATATTTATCGCGGGCAATCAGCGAATGCGCCACTTTCCCGGTGCTCCTTCGCGTAGTTCAAGCAAGTTGGAGGAGGCCTTCGTTGCCCTAGGGCGATCGCCGAAGGCCGGGGAGATTGCAGTCGACCTTGGAGCGGCCCCTGGTGGTTGGACCTTCACATTGGTTCGGCACGGAGCAACTGTGACGGCTGTCGATCACGGTGCACTGATGTTGCCAAAGGATAAGAAGTTTAATGAGCGCGTCATCCATTTACTGGCGAATGGACTCACCTATAAGCCGCCAGTGGCCGTCGATTGGGTGACCTGTGACATGCTAGTGGGCTCGCTGGAAACTTTGCGTGTGCTTGAACGTTGGTTGGAAGATGGCTTGGCTAGAAATTTTGTCTTCAATGTAAAATTGCCGCAAGCGCAGCCCTGGCCCGTCATCAAAGAGGCACTATCTCTGCTTTCCCGCTATCCCTGGGCTGTGATGAAAGCGAAGCATCTTTATCACGATCGCCAGGAAATTACTTTGATGGGTTGTGTTTTAGGGAACTCAACAGAGGCAACGAGCGAAGAGAAGTCTAAGCACTAACCAAGGCAGAAATTTTCTGTGTGGTCGAAAGCATTAAATTTCAAATAGGAAATAGGTAAATCATGTCACTTAAATCGATTAAAAGCGCCTTATTGTTAACGTGGATCATGCCTACGGCAGTGGGTTTCAGCGCAAACTTCCGTCAAAACCAACAACAGCATCGACCTGCCCGCGTTTTCGCTTTTGCTTTGCAAGCTGGCCAGTGCGTGGAGATCGGTGATCGTTGTGACGCGTCGTCGGATTGCTGCGGTGGTGTTTGCTCGTATCAAACTTGTGTTTATAGCGACAGCAGTAGCGGCTCTTGCAGCTATGGTGGTCAGGCATGCAGCTCAGACGGTGAATGCTGCTCGGGGTACTGTGCTTCGTACGGGGCCTGTGAATAATTTCAGTTAGGGGCAGTCTGTAAATCGATCCAATAATCTTTCTGCTTAATCGCTGCGCTGTTGAATAGGGTCGGATTTTCTAGTTCGATGAGGTGGCGCTTACTTGGTTTCAGCGTGCGGATTAAGTCGCTGAGTTTTAGGATGGATTCCCGGATCCGATCTCGACTTCCATCAGCTATTCCGCGCAGAAATCCTAAGCGGATTCTTTCAGCCAGAGCTTTATTTGTGCGACTTACAAAGAAGTAATCTGGGACGACATAGTGAAGGAGCAGATGAGGCTCGATGGTAAGTGGTAGCTTAGATTTTTGTTGGAGTTCATTGATAGGCTCGTGGAATGCTCTTGGGAAGTAGTCAAACCGTTTGGCCGCCAGCATCGAGAACAGTTGATCGTAGCTACCTGATGTATCAACTGGTAGTTGGTTTGCCTTTAATATATCGGTGGATTGCCAGTCTACAGCTTGACCCGCAGTTAGTTTTCGTAGCCCTTCCAGATTCCGAATATTGGCAAACTTTTCTTCCTCTCCCTTGCGGATGATCAGGACCTTGTAGCCATGAAGACCCTGGAAAATTGGAATAAAAATTGGCTGCAACGAGTTTTCTCGTTCCGCTGTCGAGACAAACCAAGCGACATCAATGTTGCCATCGGCAACTTGCTTGAGCAGGCGAGAATGACTGCCAGTAGGACGCATTTCAATTTGGCAGGGGCCAAATTCTTTTTCCGTTTTTTCCAATGCCATCCTAAGTATGGCCATTGGATAACTCATGCCAATATTTTCTGGCTTGAAGTCACTTATTCGGACGATGCACGGTTGTTTTGGTGAGGTTAATGCTGCTTCTGATGCTTGTGCCGCTTCTTTATTTGGATTTGTGAATAAAGCCACGCCACAGATTAGTGACCAAAAAGCAGCCTTCGCAAATGTGATCCTTTTATTCATACTAGCTGCCCTAATTATTGTTTTGCAGGCGATAGCGGCTAAGCCTCATTTTAGCCGACAACTATGAATCGGTCCATTTTTAGGCTATCCTAAAAAATGTAGGAAGAAGCGCTGGCTATCTTGGGTGTTGCCGTCTTTTCCTGGGCGCGCCAAATAGCCGGCAGCTCTCCGCAGTGAATTAAGTGGCGCGATCTTACTAGCGCGTAAAGGAATCAAGATGACTCTGATCGATCAACTCCATGCCAATCCATTAGTTCAGTTGAAGCATTGGTTCGACGAGGCTGTTGCTAAAAAATTGCCAGAGGCAAACGCGATGGCCTTAGCTACCGCTACCTCAGAGGGTAGGCCTTCGCTAAGAATAGTCCTCTGCAAAAGTATTGATGAGGACGCAGTTGTATTCTTCACGAATTACAATAGCCGAAAGGGCCAGGAGCTCATCCAAAATCCGTGGGCTGCACTGGCCTTTCATTGGCCAGAACTGGGGCGGCAAATTCGCTTGGAAGGTCATGTAGAACGGGCCTCCCGGCAAGCGTCCGAGAGCTATTTCCATAGTCGTCCACGCGGTAGTCAAATAGGCGCATGGGCGTCTGAGCAGAGTAAACGCATAGAGAATTACAGCGACTTAACCAAGAGATATTCAGATCTAGAAGCAGAGTTTGCCGGCAAGGATATACCATGTCCACCGCACTGGGGTGGATTTCGGCTTGTCCCTGATGTTTGTGAATTCTGGCTGTCGATGCCTAGTCGTCTGCACGATAGAATTATGTATCGCCCTGTCGTCAATGGATGGACGAAGGAACAGGTATCACCGTAAGACAGGAAACCTGCAAGGTGTAGTAAATTTGATTCATTTATAGTGATTTCTATACAATTGGGCGCAAAAAAATGCCGTTTTTTGCTTAATTTTTCAAAAAATAAAACAAAAAACTAAATTGTATTGCATTAATTCCGGTAACGATATTTATCAAACTTGAAGTTAGATAAATTTCTTTGCTAAGGAGTTATCTTATGTTTTTCCTTAATAAACGTTCCGCAATTTTGGCTGCTGTTTTGACATCATCATTGTCCACGGGATTAGCCACTGTTACAGCCTATGCTGCTAGCGAAGACGCAGTGGAGCTTGAAGCTCGCTATACCGATCCAAAGATCGCTCGAGTCGTACATGTGGCTAACGAGCAGATTGTAAAGAGAGCAAAGTTTGCACAGAAGCACGCTGTTAACGCAGCATTGGTTGAATACGTAAATGGCGTCATCACCGAACACGAAAGATTTATTACAGAGTTTGATGCGGTTTTGAAAAAAGAGAAAATCAGGCAATGGGAGAGTGCTACGAGTTTGCGCCTAATAGGCCAAGGGTATCATGATCTAGCCATGCTTTATCTAGCAAAAGGCGCGGAGTTTGATCAGCGCTACCTCCAGCAACAGATCCAATCAGAGCAAAAACTTGTGGATTTACTTGATGGCGGGATCATGGCATCCGTCCAGAGTCCAACTGTTAAAGACTATTTGAACTCAATGCGTGCTGAGCTGCAGCAATTTATTGAGCGTGCAAATGCACTGCAAGTACAGTTGGGACTGGAATAGTTTTCTGTCCAATTGTTATTCATAAATCAGCAAGCGCATGATGTTTTGATGTCATGCGCTTGTTTCATTACCAGCCGCCATACTTAGGCTGGTGGGGGGAATCCTACTCCGACTAGCGCCCACTCTTCGGCTCGCCAGCCATAGTCAATAGTGACTTCTGTGCCGCTTGGAATGGTCCGACGAGCCCTGACAATGATTGACTCGGTGGAAATTAGAAATTCCGCATTGGCATTCTCGCCATGATTAATCAGAGAGGCAAAGCCAAGGCCGATCACTAAGTGTTTTTTGTTGTCGGTGTGAAAAAGATAGTGGCCCAGAAAGGATTCAGTGATTAACGCTACATCTTTTTTCGGCACCACTAAAACCGGCGCAGTCTCAATAATTTGTCCCACTCCAATGCGCCGTGTGGTGAATACGCCACGGCCTTTACCCGGACTTGGTCTAGTACAAATATTTGCGCTGGGGCGCAGAGATGGTGGTTGCAAGGGTAGTACTCCGTTGGATTCATACAAGAGTCTGATGCCGTCATGGTGCTATTCAACTATTTAAAATAACTATTTATTTTCTGTTATGGAAGGTGTTTTCTCTGGCCAAAGCACAGATTTAGCCGGCAGTTGATCAAGTTAGCTCATCGGGTGCCGATGAGTCGGTCATGACGAAAAAATTCTGTAATTTAGTGTTTCTCGGGGCACTTATTCTGGTAACGCCTGGACGGGCGCTGGCGGAGAACAGTGGGCGTTTTTTTGGGTATAATCTCGGTTATGTTTATTCTACCACCACGAGCTATGCCTCAATTTCGTATGACGCTCCAATCGTTAGTAATCTTCCGCAGGATTGTTCTGAGAGTGTCGAATCTAACAGTATGATGCGTTGCCAAGCATATTTGGCGCCGGATACAAGTGGCGCGTCTGATAGCAGCGTCTTTATCGAGGAACCATTCAAGCGGCAGGGTTTGTTCTACTTCGAGCCAGCTTTTACTTTTAGCACTCTCTCCTATAAGGGGGGGCTCGGAACTAAGCCTAAAAGCCCGCTAGGTGGTGCCTCCAAGTCCAGTAGCTCCCTGCAAAGTAGCGCCTCCACTTCAGCCTCCAGCAATAGTTCAGGTGAGCAAGTTCCGGCGGATGGTGAACAACCTCTGACCAAAGCCTATATCGAGGCGTACGGGATCAACTGGCAGGGATACCTGCGCTTTGGTCTGACCCCAAGGTATTTACCGGATGTGCTGTTCAAACTGGGTTTGGGTGTTCAAACTGTTGGGGGACGGCTTAAAATCTTTAAAGAAGAAAAAATTCGTTATGTTATCCAGCCGTCTGCCTTTGGTGAGATAGCCTTGGTATTAGTTCGCGTATCTACCGGGGCACTGTCCGTCTTTGTTGGGGAGGAACAGACCCTCTCCGGTCCGCTCGGGTCGAAGTTGATTTCTGATTATCCGGGTGGCACGAACCTTCGGAACTTTCAACTTGGACTTATGACTGGTTCTGCGGGCGTTAGAGTGCTATTTCCATTTTAATGTAGATGCGTTAGCGACAAAAAGGGCTATGATACTTCCATGCAGCTTCCTCCGAATGTTTCTCCCCGGCGTAGCTGGTTAGCTATAGGCAGTGCTTTTTTCCTGAACGGACTCTGCTTTTCCAGTTGGGCGTCGCGAATTCCCACAATTCAGCACAAGTTAGGTCTAAGTGAAAGCCTACTGGGCACCTTGTTGTTTGCCTTGCCTTGCGGTTCTATTTTGACCAGTTTTCTTTCATCTGCTGTAGTTACGCGAGTTGGTGTAAGGCGTACTTTAAACGTGGCACTTGTGCTCAACGGCTTGCTGTATGTGAGCATCGGTTTGATCGAGACACCGCTCATGCTAGCCATCGCCTTATTTGGGATTGGTTGCCTAAGCAATGTGATCAGCGTTTCCGGTAATACCCAGGCCGTTGGTTTGGAGTTATTGATGCAGCGACCAATTATGGCCTCACTACACGGCTTATGGAGTACTGCTGGATTCGTCGGTGCCGCGATTGGTAGTTTCATGCTGGGTCACGAGATTTCCCCTTTCAAACACTTCTGTCTAATATTCTTGATCATTACGGTTGGTGTGGCCCTCAATGCGCATGCTTTTTTACTCTGCCCGGAGGGCACTCGGGCGCGCACCCGGCTTTTTGTTAGGCCACCGCGGTCATTAGTTGGATTGGGATTTATCGCCTTTTGCTCGATGATTTGCGAAGGTGCGATGTTCGACTGGAGTGGCGTCTATTTTCAGAGCGTGCTCAACGCATCCCCTGCAAGTGTGGGACTGGGCTACGGTGCGTTTATGGGAGCAATGGCCACATCTCGCTTTCTTGCGGATCATCTTACAGTAAAATTTGGGCCGCGCCGGATCTTGACAGCCTGCGGCCTTTTTGTGGCCTGCGGCTTAGTGCTAGCTATTGCATACCCTAGTGTCACGACCGGCGTGATAGGCTTCCTCTTGGTGGGTGTGGGAACCTCAGCGGTGGTGCCCCTGGTTTATAGTCAAGCTGGGCAAAGCTCTGATTTGAGCCCAAGTGCTGCAATTGCTGCCACCTCGACGATTGGATTTGTTGGTTTCTTGCTGGGGCCACCATTAATCGGCTGGATAGCTGGTGTCAGCAACCTGCGCTGGTCTTTTCTGGTTGTGGCAATGCTCGGCCTAGGGATTTCGTTGGTGGGAAGGATGCACTTCAGCACGCATAACAAATGAATGCTGAGAGTGAGATTTAATGAGCGCAAAGTTCCGCAGTCTCTAGCAACTGCGGACCAATACACACATGGTTTGCTAATAGATAATTGCTGGGGAAAGGAATCAGAGTGACTGCCGATTCCTTGTGTACAGAGACTACATCGTATTAACCAGCTGCAGCTGCAGCTTCAGCTTCAGCGGCACTATCGACAATTTTTTTCGCGAGTTTAGAGATTTGGTACGGCATCAGCGCAATTGGTGCTTTGCCGGACATCGGTACGTCGTAGGAGAGTGCTCTTAGCACGTCTAGAACTGCGTGGGCGCAGTTATGCTTTAGCATGCTGTAGTCCTTACCGTAGGTGTCGCTTTTAACATCGTTATAGCCACTGCTAGCGTACCAGCGTTCAAATTCTTCCATCTGCTCGGGTGTGCGCTCAGGCAGTCTTATGCGCTTGGGGTCCTTGCCGTGTTTTTGCATGTCGACAGAGTAATCATTGCCCATAGCGTAACTTATGTAATGGAAGCCTTCTGGCCCAGAACCTGTTAGTCCAGCAGCGACGTGGCCAAAGCCCAGATTTTTATTGTTCCAATAGAAGATTTCTACGGTTGTAACTTTGGGTCTGTCTTCTAGCTGTGAAAGTAGCCGGCTGCTCTTAGGAGCAGTTGCTGATCCGCACGCAGTAATAGCTAAGCACAAAGTTAGAGCAGCAGAGAGCCGGGCGAATAGTTGTCGCATAGTTTTTACCTCGTCAAATCAATATTAGTTCTTATCAAGACGATGCCAGAATTAAGAACCACTGGGAAGCAGAAGTGGTTCTCGACGCTCATACTGTGTAGACCGCCTACACCGCCTGAGTGTTTGCGACAGGCTTTTGCAATAAATATGCCGAATGATCTTCGAGGCAGTTGAAAGCGACGAACGTCTGATTATCTAAAACGCAATTCATAGCGCTGTATTTCACGAATTTTGCGGGAGTTGGCACTGACTATTTGGAGTGGTGGTTTTTTAAGAATCTATGATAACTTTGATTTGATCCAATTTTTCAAAAATTACCAAGAGTGATCCTGACTCCATGGATGGTGGTATGGCTAAGCTGAAGGTATTGGCATTGGCAGCCTTTGTGTTTTTCGGAGCTAGAACTGAATGTGCCGAAGCTGGGCAAATCCGCATGCGCGCTCGCGAGCATTATGAAACCATGCGAATCACTAACAAGTTGGGAGCCTCATCGTATGTTGGGTTCACCAATACGATTAACGTTTGGTACGAGGAACCATATAGATGGTCTCTGGGTCTAGCTGGTAGTCCGCTTTGGGCCATGCTTTATGCCAAATCTCCCCTCGAGTCCTATTCGAGTACAATCCGATTGGTGCACCTTGGCATTGAGAGTAAATTTTTTCCGCTACCTAATATTGTGAATCTGTTTTTCAAATGTGGGGTTTTCGATGCTCAGCTGACCAGCAATGGAGCCGCCGGTCAGCTTCGTGGTCATAGTTTTTTGGGCGGACTGGGCTATGAGTGGGACCTTGGGGGGATTGGCTTAGCACCAGAGATCAGTTTGAGATGGGGCAGACTTGCGGATCAAACAGAGGTGTTTGGATCCGCTCCGGCTATTGGCGTGCACTTTTATCACGCGCTTTGATTAGTACGCATATTTTGCATTGGAAGCAGCCGTCCTCAGCGCGAACCTTTAAATTGGCGCGCTGCTTGCAGGCGGTTGGCGCAGTTCTATAAGGAGTCTCATGCCTATGTAATGAGGAGAGGGTAGTGAGTTCTCTTCGCAAGCATATTGTGTCGATTATTTCGTTTGTATCGCTCACTATGGAAACATCTTTGAATGCGCAAATTCAAAATGAATTTGAAGAGCGTGATCCAATTGTTGTAGCAATTATGAGCGACAGTGTGGCTCAAGGGGTTTGGGCGGACTCTGAATTGGGGGCGCCAGGTATCAATTTCTATTTTGAGCTGATCCGTACCGACTTGGTGTCAAAAATGCTTGAGGCATTTACTGGCTTCAAGACCAGCGATCTTTCCGACGCTGACCGATATAGTAGGATGATGGATCGTCATTTTGCCTATTCGACGCGTCGCTCCTATTCAGCATTGCTTGGTAATCAAGAATACTCTTTACCCAAAAGAATAAGTGCTTTGACTGGAAGAGGTGTGGAGTTGGTCGACACCTCTTTTTTTGCTGGATGTTTTCACCTGTCGCCGCTCAATCTTAAGCGTCTCGCGAGCTATATGAAGAAGCATCCCGAACAAAAAGATCCCGATCTCGTCGTGGTAAGCTTTTCTGGCATGGATTTTATTTTCAATAGTCCTATCGGCGATTTCGAAGCAGATGTTCGAGCGCTCTTTAGCAACATCGTGCTGAAATATCCCAGCACAAACATCGTAGTGACCCCTTTGGCTGACGTAGTGAGTTTAATGAGCAGCTCGCTAGCTAAAGTCACAATTCCGGGTCACCTATTATTTCCTACATTGACCTGCGCTGACTATTACAAGCGTATTGGAATTGGATCGCTTGTAGGAATCAGGCCTGGCGTCAGTGAAGATCACCTGCTCGAATTGCGTGAAAAAATTGACGTGATGAATGCGATTATTGCGCGAGAATTGGGGGGAATGGCTGCGCGCCTAAATCCCTACCAAGACTATCGCGGTAGAGCACTTGGTGTGGCAAAGATCGAGCCTCCAATAGGTCCATGGAGTGACTATTTATCGCCCGACTGTTTCCATCCTAATATCAATGGGCAAAAAGCATTCGGAGATCTGATCTGGGGTCGAGTACGTGAGATTTTCGCAGCTCATTAACGCGTTACCCAGCGCGGCGCTTGGTGCCAAGGCCGCCCCCCAGCAACTCTGCAAGTGTCTCCGGCATTTGATCGAGACTGCAGATAATCTGTGCCGAGCCATTTTGGACCGCAGCTTTGGGCATGCCATAGACGATGCTCGAAGCTTCATCTTGTGCAATGGTCCTCGCGCCTTTTTGCAGCATTGATAATAGGCCTTTGGCCCCGTCTGTACCCATACCAGTCATAATAATACCGATTGCGAATTCACCCGCTGCTTGCGCTACCGATTCAAACAGATAGTCGACGGATGGTTTGTGACCGCTCATCGGCTGATCGTCCCGAATCCGCACATAGAACTGCGCGCCCTTTTTGAGGACAGCCATCTGTTTCCCGCCTGGTGCTATAAGCACCTGATTTGGCTTCACTTCGTCGTGATCTTCCGCCTCTTTGACCCGAAAGGGCAGCATGCCGTCAAGGCGTGCGGCAAAGGCACCGGAAAAAATTGGAGGTATATGCTGAACGACAAGAATTGGTGGGATATTTTCGGGGAGGCTTTTAAAAAAATGCGTCAGTGTCTCCGGCCCGCCCGTCGATGCCCCGATTGCTATAATCACTTTTTCGACCGCGGCAGAATGTCGAAAAGGTTTAGGTGCTACCTTTGGTTTTGCATCGCTGCCCGCTCGCGTTTTGATTTTAATATCTGCAGCTATTTTGACTTTTTCTCTGATCACTACGCTGGCTTCATCAAGCTTGTCGAGCACCGGCTTTTGCACATAGTCTACAGCGCCAAGTTCTAATCCACGTAAAACCTGTCGACCTTGTTCCATACCCAAGGCTGATATCAGTACAATTGGTATCGGATACTTAGGTAGTAAGCGCCCGATTAAAGTAGGTCCATCACACTCAGGCATGTCTATATCCATGGTCAGTACATCAGGCTTGAGAGATTTAATCATGTCCTCAACCTGGGATGGCCTATCGGCAAGGCCCACAACTTCAAGATCAGGATCGACCGATAAAATTCGTTGGAGCAGTTCTCTCATAGTTCGCGAATCGTCAACAATCAGAACTCTTTTTCGTTTTCCGCGTTCTGTACTAGCTGCCGTGGTGGGACCTATCTCTCGTATCCGCAGTCGGACTTGCTGCACAAATAGAAAAGCTTCAATGTTCTCGGGTGCAGTTAGGTGTGCTGTTTTAAGATCAAAGCCTTTACTGGCTAAAAATTGTGCTGAATGATCGAGTAGGTGTTTTGGTCCGATGGCTTTAAAAGTCCATTGTGATGGCTCAATTTTACCGATTGATTCTCCGACTTTGGCTATAAGCTTTTCCAAGTCAAAGTCGAGACTTAGATTCGATTGCGCCGTGCTAAGTATCATCCCAGCAGCGGTGTGCTGCTCTGACATCATGCAGATTAGTGTATGACGCCCCACCTGGGTACCCACGACACTATTTCCACTCTGGAACGTAAGTTCCCCGGGGGATAAATTTATTATTTTTGTTTCCATACCGTTATGCTCTATTTAGAAAGTCGTCGGAATCAAAAAGAAAACTGGTGTACGGCACATACTTTGCGGCCACATGTGAGCTGGCTTCCGTGTTGTATGCAAGTTCCTCTAAAATTAATTGAGAACCTGATAGTGCTGCTAGCAGTCGTGCACCTGAGGCGCTGACATCTCCGAACACGAGAATCGATGTCCTGCGCTCAATAGAAATGCCGGAAAGCCAAGATGCGTTTGACCTTAAGTCTCCAACGTAGATAGCTCCTGTCTTTACTCCGCTAGTTTCAGCCGGTATCGGCGATGTCTGGCAATTCCCATGGATCTCTAATTGAGTAGCTAGCATCTCCAAAATTCCAGGAGAACCCTCGAATAATACGATCGTTGGGGGCTGTGGTGCATGCAATTGTCGCAAGAGTGCTGCGATTTTTTGTCGGCTGGCCGCCCCACCGACAATAATTCTTAGTGAACTATCTGGTTTTATTATTTGAGATGGACGCTCGAATGCTCTGGCCAGGTCTAAGGCGCCACGAGTGGCCTTTCCCGCTGCTTGACTTAATTTTGCTCGGTGTGCTGCGCGGATTTTTGTTTTGATCTCATCAGACCTTTCGGCAATCGTTGCCGCGGTGGGCTTTTCTACATAGTCAATGGCGCCGAGAGCGAAGCTTTGTATGCCGAGAATCGCATCTTCTCTAGTGACTGAGCTAATCATGATGACGGGAGGATGCGCACTGTTCACATTATTACGCAGATATTCGATGCCGTTTTGTACTGGCATGTGAATGTCCAAAGTCATTGCATCAAACTCAACTTTCTTCGCCAATTCTGCTGCCTCGACGCCATTGGTTGCTGTCCCGACGATTTCAAAACCTTCCTGTTTCGTTAGAATAGATTTTAGAATTCCAAGTACCGTTGGAGAGTCGTCAACACAAATTACTCGCAGTGGAGTGGTTAAAGTTGCATCTGGTAGCGGAAGTCTCTGTTCTCGACCAGGTTGCTTTAAAGTTGGATGGTGTTCTAATTTTTTTGGAGAGCTGTCGTTTTTTAGTGGCAGGCTGTAAATATATTGGCCGTGGTACGTTAGTTTGACACCAGTATTATTTAATGTTTACGAGAGGCCAATATTAAAAATACCGCCTGGTGTTAGGCGTTTGATAATCGCTTCTGTAATAGATTTAATTTTTTCCAATTCGAAATAAATGAACACATTCCGACAGAAAATCAGATCGAACGTTCTTTGTGGTGCACCATCGATCGCCTTTAGATCTAACAGATTCATGACTTCGAATCGACATGGGCTTTTTATCGAGGGTTTTGCCTTTACGAACTCAGATATCTCGCCGACACCGCGAGCCCAGTGACCTGCTGCATAAATGGATGGTATACCCTTGACTTCTTCCCACCTATAAACACCATTTTTAGCGATCGCAACTGATTCCGGATCGACATCAGTGCCTAGGATCTCGAAGGTTATTGTTTCATCGATTGCCTTTAAGTGGTGGCTAAAGAACATGGCTAGGGAATATACTTCTTGGCCCCGGCTGCATGCCATGGACCAAATACGAAGGTGTTTTCTACCGTCTAATTTTGCAGCTTGAATAATCTGGTTCAAGCCACTGGCGATTAGGTAATCAAACTGGGCGTATTCTCGAAAGAAATAAGTATGATGAGTTGTGAGTAGCGAAACTAATGCGCTAGACTCACTGACTCGATTGGCGTCAAGATGTCTTAGATAGTCATGAGGGGAGGTGAGTCCCAATTCAGACATGCGAGTTGAGAGCCGTGATTTTACCATGTTAGCTTCGCGAGTCCCAAGTTGTATTCCTGTAATTTTCCCAACAATGTCCGAGACAATCCGGACTAGGTCCTGATCATTGTCAGCAGATACTGGGGAGAATACTTTTGAGGCAGATCGCATGTTGGGGTCCTGCTTTTTGTGTGCGGATAGGTGGGTTGAAAAACCAAATAAGATAAGCTCAATCTTTATGCGGCACTTTTGTTTTTTGCCGATTGCTTTAGAGCGGCTATGTCTTCAAGGCGAAGGGCTTTCACCACATCTAGTAATAGTACAAGTTTGTCATTGTATCGGCTGACGCCAGTAATATAAGCATTTGCTTGCATGTCCTGAAAATCTGGCTTTTCGCTGATGTCCGTATCCTTAAGGCTTAAAACGTTGTTTACAGAGCTCACCACAACACCAAAGCACAGCTGAGAAAAATTATGGATAATTACAGCTGTCTCCGAACCATGTTCGGCTTTCATGCCGAAACGTAAGCGAAGATCAAAGACGGAAATAATCTGTCCTCGAAGGTTCATTATCCCCGAAAAATAGCCGGATGTGTTCGGCACGCGTGTCATCTCTGGGAGCGCCACAACTTCACGAACTGATAAAAGCGGCACGGCGAAATCTTCAACACCAAGAGAGAATGCCAGGAATCTCTGGCTTCCAGCGGTCGTGGTTGGTTTAGTGCTTGCTGATTCCATCATGCAGCCCCCCGAATTGATGCAACCACCGGCTTGCTTTTAGCTGTGCCCTGGTGCATGAGTTCGTTTAAATCAAGTATTACAGCGGCGCAGCCGTCACCGAGTATCGCGCCGCCACTCATGCCCTTGACGTTTGCTAGTTCGTCGCCCAACTTTTTGATGACAACTTGCTGGCGGCCTACAATTTCGTCCACAATGATTGCATATGGATGTGTGCCAGAACGAACTACTATAGCCGTTTCTTCTCGATTTTCGGCCTGTGGCGGCGAATTATCGCCAAGAAGACGGGCTAACCTATGCATGGGCATGGCCTCGCCGCGCAGATTAAGTACCAGACCGAGTCCAGTGTGGGAGCTTATATCATTTTGTCTTGGGCGCACCGATTCGTGAACATGGGTGAGCGGTACAATATAGCGCTCACGGCCTGCGCGCACTACCATGCCGTCTATTATGGCCATGGTCAAAGGCAACGTGATGCGAAAACATGTTCCTTCCCCGCGAACAGTCTCAAGTTGAACTTCGCCTTGCAGCAGTTTCTCGATATTGGTTTTTACAACGTCAAGGCCGACGCCCCTGCCGGAAATGTCTGTGACTGCGGATTTTGTCGAAAAACCTGGGTGGAAGATTAGCGCGAACAGTTCTTGATCAGAATAGTTTTGATTTGCCGAAATCAGACCTTTTTCGATTCCTTTTTTACGTAGTAGGTCTGGATTCAAGCCGTGCCCATCGTCGCGCACTTCAATCGCTATTCGTCCGGATCGATGATAGGCGCGGAGTTTGATCGTCCCTTGGCTTGATTTTCCTGCAGCTAGTCTTGCTTCAGTGCTTTCAAGGCCATGATCTACAGCATTACGAACAAGATGAACAAGTGGATCACCGAGGCGATCCACAACGGTTTTGTCGAGTTCTGAATCTTCACCGCTGATTTCGAGGAGTACATCTTTATTTAAACTTTGTGCAGTGTCTCGAACGATCCGCTGCATTTTCTGAAATGTCTGTTTAAGTGGGACCAGTCTGAGACCCATTGCAATATCCTGTATCTCCTTGCTGATCTTTGCTAGCTGGGTAATTGTCTTTTGGAGAAACTGCGTTGGCAACTGATGCCGGTTTTCCGTTAAAACTGTCTGAAGAATGACTAGCTCGCCGATATTATCGACCAATTTCTCGACACGGCTCAATGACACGCGGATGCTCTCATCTGGAGTATCTGTGGTGCGCGCCTTGGGTGCATGCTCTTTGCTCGTGTTAGGGGGGGGTGTTGGTGAAATAGGTGCAAGGTTTTCTTGTGTTAACTCGGAGATAATAGTGGAGGCAAAAGCTGCTGCATCAGCAAGCAACTGGTCAGTAGGTAAAGGTGATGCTAGCCCTTCAACAAGTTCGGGAGAATTAGACATGATCTGATCTAGTTGGGCATCTAGATCTAGGTCATCAGAGATTTGATTGATCGAGCCCTCGGTGTGGGCTTGGCCACCTGTGGCGTTTAGAACGCGGGCAGCAAGTTTTTCATCAACTGCCAGTGTTTCTCCTCTTTTTAAACTCTCGACGGAGGACCTTAGGTAATCATTACACTCCAGTAGTAGCGTGACGGTCGGAGTCGATAATTTGATGTCGCCTTTTTTTATCTTTAGCAGCAAAGACTCGAGTTTATGTGAGAATTCCCCGATTTCGCTGAAACCCACAGCTTGTGCACTTCCTTTAATGTTGTGTGCAAGGCGAAAGATCTTATCGATCATGTCAGGATTTTCAGTATTTTGTTACTGCTTTCTAAAATATCTTCGATCAGTAATTTTGAATTTCGTTTAGACATAAATAATTTCTGCTTCAATTTCAGAAAAATATTTTTTTTTGACACTCTTTTTAGAGACCAAATCAACGGTTTTGTTTAATCTTTTCTCAATCAATTCTGCGAGATCTATAAATGCAATTCCAATTGGCTCGCTGAAATCAACAATGATGTCTATATCACTGGTTGGGGTAAAATCATCCCTAACCACCGA
>CAIWTN010000125.1 GCA_903915625.1 uncultured Pseudomonadota bacterium
ATAAGTCAAAAGGATATAAAGCCTGTCATATCGCCACCTAAGGATACGACCATGCAACACCCTTCCGCTCCGGAACACGGAAGCAATAATCCAGCCAAGTCTTCGCCTGTCGGCGCACAACCAGCCATGCTGACTCTGCCGGCCTTTCAGCAATTAGCCAGTGAATTAGGCGGGCACCCCTTTGTTAAGGTGGTGATCGAACGCGCCAGCGGCCGCGTACACTTCATTAGTAATGATGAATATTCATTTCACGCTGACTATATTGCTGAACGTATTTTAGGAATTAAACGGGAAGAATTACGAGCGCGCATTGATGAATTCAACCAACAAGTTTACCTAAGTGAAGATCGTCCGTACCTCCTCGGAATCGCCGCCTTGCACAAGAAGGACGGAGAGCAGTTCTTCACCATTGAAACTACCGAGATCGACAACATGGGTAAAAGCATGTTGCTCACACTCTATACGACCATTAAGCAAAAACTCGACGTGGCTTTACCACTGTATTTAAAACCAGCAAATCATTTGCAGGAGGCAGTGGTCAGCACAATTGATGGAACTACCTTACCACGCCTATACAACCACGAACTCTACGCCATCAATGATTTCGTCGCCCTGAATAAAGGCACAACGACCGGCCGCCTACGAACATTTACGGTCGATAGCTACCGCCACGACGCAAGCACCATAAAGTGGTACGACATTGTCTGCATGGACAAGGTGCCGGATGATATCCCGCGCGTAGCTGGCATGATTAATGCCCAGCACACCACTCCCCTCTCACACACCAACGTTCTTGCCGGTGGCTGGGGCATACCCAACGCTGTCCAAATCAATGCGAGGGAACAAGCGATCCAGGACGGCCTCGATGGGCAGTGGGTGCGTTACGAAGTGGACCCAAGGCAGCCGGAAATTATATTAGAAAGGATTGATGCTCCGTCCCCCCTACCGCAGCAACCGGCTTGGAGCGTCCACAGTATTCGACTGGAAGAACCAGAAACCGTAAATACTAAGGTCGTATCCTTAGGCGACCTGCGGATGAGTGAGCGTTTTCGTTACGGCACTAAGGCTGCCAACCTTGGCGAATTACGTCACGTACTCGACCATGGATCGTCGCGATTGACCGGTTTTTACCGCGTCCCACGCCCACCACGCCATGACCTCCTGCAATACCTGGCCAACGCTATCGGCACTAAACCTGACTCTGGGTTGACGGAAAAAGCCTGGCAATATCTCAGAGCTTCGGTACAAGTGCCCCGCGGCATCGCCCTACCCTTTTCCTTGCAGCAAGAATTCTTGCAGTCCTCGTGGAAGATCCAGCAGGCCATTGGACGATTAAAGATGGCACTTGAGCTGAATGTAAAAGAGGTCCAGGCCTTATGCGTCGAACTCCAGCGACTCATTCGAGGTACGCGCTTTAGTGACCACTTACGCGACCTAATTGATGAACAGATCACCAATCACCTAGCTGGTGTGCGTAATTTTGTCGTCCGTAGCTCCTCCAACGCTGAGGACCTTCAAGACTTTTCGGCTGCGGGGATTTATGAGTCGATCAATCATGTGACCAGCGCGGAAAAGATATTTGAAAGCATCAAAGAGGTCTGGGCTTCACTGGTGTCACCACGCAGCGTACGCCTACGGCAAGATGTAGGCATCTCTCTGGATGATTGTTATATGGGAGTGATCATTCAAGAAGAGGTCGCTTCTGACATGGGTGGAGTCATGGTCACTACCAACCCAAGTAACCCCAACGAAGACTTTCGCAACGTCTACATCAACGTGTCGGACAAGTCTGCTATCGAAGTGGTGTCAGGTGTCTCGCAGCCATTCCAGTACCTCTATAATACGGTCGAAGGTGGCGGCAGGACCCTAGCTGTGGGTGCCTCAGGTTCCGACCTAGACGATCAAAAACACGCAGTTTTACAGCGTCTGGCATTTTGTGGTCGCCTTCTTCAGTCGCATTTTTCGCAGGACTATTCCTTCTCGTCGCCGGCCGACATTGAATGGGCGGCTTCGGGCGAGAAGATTTACATTCTGCAGCTGCGGCCTTACTCGATATGAACGGACCAAGCATGAGCAGCCCCAGACTAAACCAACTGACGAGCATCTGCCGACGCTACACCTGCTTTCAGTTCTTTTTTAATCTACTGCTGTGGGTGCCAATTTTTTATTCCGTCCAGCGCAAGATGGGGCTTAGCGATCCCCAGATCTTCGGGATTCAGAGCATTTATTATATTGTGTTTTGCGCTCTCGAGATCCCAACAGGATTTATCGCAGATCGCTTTGGCTACCGGTTTAGCATGCTTTTGGGTGCCAGTGTTTTAGTGATCGCCAACCTCCTGCCAGTGGTTCAGCCTAATTACTTTGGATTTTTGCTACATTTCCTTGCCATTGCCCTAGCTAGATCACTCATTTCGGGTGCCTCTAGTGCCTATATGTACGAGTATTTGCAGGCGCAAGGCGAAGGTGATCAGTACAAGAAAGTCGAAGCCGATGCACGCTTTTACAGCCTAATTGGGCGCATTGCCGCATGGACGGCAGTAGGCTGGTTAATGACCTGGCAACTAACCGCGCCTTATTGGCTGTCGGCAGTGAATGCTGCTGTAGCCTTAATCATCGGCTTCACCATGCCAACCGTCGCAGCCAAGACGGACAGCAATACAGATCAATCTTTGGGTGCCTATAAGAAGGTGTTAAGTGGCCGTCTATTTTTACTGATGCTACAAGGTGTCGGCATTTTCGTGATGGTCCGTATTCTGCAGGTAAATCTATATCAGCCCATACTGACTGCCCGCAGTTTTGACATCACGACCTTTGGCTGGAGCATGTCGCTGATGACCGGATTTGAGGCGCTGGGCTCAAAGGCCGCACCTTATCTGCGAAGTAAAATAGATGATATGCGCGTAGTCACCCTGTCTACGATTTTCTTAGGGGCAAGTTTAGGTCTGGTGGCCGCCTTCGGTCAGGTAGGAACGCTGATTGGCTTTTGCTGCTTTTCGTTTGCAGCCGGAGTGGCATTCCCCGTGCAGAAGCAACTACTCAATGACGCAATCACGGACTCACGTCTGCGCGCTACGGTCTTGTCTATGGAATCTATTTTAGACCGCGCCTGCTGCGCCGTTGCGGTGCTACCGCTAGGGTCTCTTGTAGCAGCTGGACGCCTGGACGATATCCTATGGGTCACCGGAGCAATCGCAGCTGTAGTAGCTTTGGGACTTCAACGCGCCATGTGGCGATACGCTAGGCCTGTGCCTAGCTAAGTCACAGTGTTATCAGTTTTTATTTTCAAAAATGCCCCTACCTGCTGAGCATTTACTTCTTTGCCTCAATCTATGGATTTTCACTCACAGTTATGGACACTTAAACTGCATTCAAGCTTTCCGCGAATTCTGCCGATAATTAATTTAGTTCACAAAGTGATGGGAGCACCAAAGGCAGCAGAGCGAGTCCTGAATGCGCACTAAGCGATACAATTTGCGACCAATGCGGGCACTTACTGTCACGGTGGTGTCCTTAGCCTCGTTTTATGCACGACCGATTTTTGGTGGTACAAGTTATCCGCTTTCTTATGGAGGCCGCTTGACCCAAGCAGACGGTGCTCCGCTGACTGGGTCTGCAGATATTCAAATCAAATTCTGGAACACCGTGACTGATGGCGAGCAAATCGGGAGCACCCTAGAATTCATTGGCGTCCAACTTAATCAGGGTGTTTTTGCTGTCACGATGGAGCTGGACGGAGGCGCATGGGCTGCAATCTTTGGCCGAGACGACAAACCCGTATTTATTGAAATAAGCGCAGGTGGCAAGACTTATCCACGCCAACGCTATTCCTTCGTGCCATTTGCGCTACGGATCCCAGTGGATGAAAAGTCACTCACTTTTGACTCGGCCACAGGCAAGCTTGGCATCGCGGTAAATGGCAACGCTGGCGTCGGTAAGTTTTTGACGACTGCCAGCAACGGGCAACTGTCTTGGGGCGAACCCACGGTAAGCAAAATTCAAGGCTACTTGGTGGAGAACGACGTTCCGACAACCGGCCAGGTCTTATCCTACAACGGACATGCATGGGTGCCCACCACACCAGTCATCGGCTCCGGTGTGGGGACATTAGCCGTAAGTAGCGGCGGCACCGGGGCGGTAAGTCTTGAGAAAAATAGTGTGATTATTGGGGCCGGCGATGCTCCGTTGGCGTCAGTTTCCGGATCAGCACATCAGGTTTTGACTGCGGGCGCAGGCGGAACTCCAGGCTTTGGTCCGGTTAATTTGTCAAGCAACGCAGCGGTGACGGGGATACTACCGAGAAGCGTTGGCGGAACAGGCGTCAGTTCTGCAGCGATTTTTCCTGTGGCAGGCGTAGTAGTAACTGAGGACGCTACCGAAGTACTCACTGGTAAAACTTTAACTACTGCCCTCCTGAATGGATCCTCCACTATCGGTGGAGACACTATCGTCGAGACAACCGGAACTATCAGGGCAGGGAACACCTCAGTAACTAGCACTCTCACGATACACAGTGATGTCGCTAGCTCTGCTAAAATGGTCTTTAACGATAAAACCTCGAACAAATTCCTCGCCTTCACAGCCCCTTCCCCGCTAACGCAATCTACGACTTGGATACTGCCTGCAACTGACGGAGCACCAGGCCAAGCCTTGGTAACCAATGGTGCTGGCGCAATGAGCTGGACCTCATCCATCGAACCAACGGGAAACGCCAGCGGGGACCTAATAGGCAGCTATCCTGGGCCCAGTGTAGCGTCGGTTGGTTCTTCATCGGCGTATAAGATCCACTCCGCTGAATTACTTGCGAACGCCGCAACTGATGTAAATACGCCTGCGACAATCATCAGGCGCGATGCTGCGGGCAGCTTTGCCGCTGGCACGATTACAGCGAATCTAATTGGCAACGCAACAAACGCCACGTCAGCCACATCATTCACCGGCTCTTTAGCCGGCGATGTAACGGGAACTCAGGGCGCTACGTCGGTAGTGACTGTCGGCGGGGTTAGCGCAGCTAATGTTGCTTCCGGTGCCGATCGAGCTAACGGCGCCACGTCTACAAATACTGCCTCAAGTCTGGTCGCACGCGATGCTTTCGGCAACTTCGACGCTAATACAATCACAGCAAATTTAACTGGTACGGCAAGTAACGCCATATCGGCTGTATCATTTACCGGCTTACTTGCCGGCGACGTGCGGGGAACTCAGGGCGCTACGACTGTGGCAGTGGTCGGTGGCGTTACGGAGGTGAATGTCGCGTCCGGTGCTAACCTTGCAAATGCCGCCACAGCAAACAATAGTACTTTAGCCATCGTAAAACGCGACCTTAATGGTGGCTTCAATTCAGGCCTAATCATAAGCGCGGCGCCAAACTCAGCCACTCAGGGCCACATCGTCATCGGATCTGCAAATCAAACAGCGAACCTACAGGAATGGCAGGATAGCAGTAGCAACTTACTCTCCGCGATTTCACCTAGTGGTGCTCTCGTATTCAAAGATAGCGACGGCTCAGCCAACTATATAAACATACAGGCTAGCCCAGCGATGGCGACAGACCTGACCTTAACCCTACCGGGATCTGTAACGGCAGGTGGATACTTAACCACGGATTCCTCAGGTACTCTATCTTGGAGCACTCCGGGCGGATTTACCGGCTCACTTGCGGGCGATGTGACGGGAACCCAGAGTGCCACGTCGGTAGCGACTGTAGGCGGAGTCAGTGCGGCCAATGTCGCCGCCGGTGCTAACCTGGCCAACGGTGCCACCAGTGCAAATACTGCAGCAAAACTCGTTGCACGCGACACCTCCGGCAACTTTGCTGCCGGCACTGTTACCGCAAACTTAAACGGCACGGCAACTAATGCCACGTCGGCTGTATCTTTTACCGGTGCACTTGCCGGTGATGTGACGGGAACTCAGGGTGCCACGTCGGTAGTGACTGTGGGTGGCATGAGCGCGGCCAATGTCGCCGCCGGTGCGAACCTTGCCAATGGTGCAACCAGTACAAATACTGCCTTAAAACTCGTTGCACGCGACGCCTCCGGCAACTTTGCTGCCGGCACTATTACGGCAGACTTAAACGGCACGGCAACTAGTGCTACGTCGGCTGGATCTTTTACCGGTGCACTTGCCGGCGATGTGACGGGACTTCAGGGCACAACCTCGGTAGCGTCTGTCGGGGGAGTTAGTGCGGCTAATGTCGCCACCGGTGCTAACCTGGCCAATGGTGCAACCAGTGCAAATACCGCATCAAAACTCGTCGCACGCGACGCCTCAGGCAACTTTGCTGCTGGTGCTATTACTGCAGTAAGTATGCGCGTGAGCACTAACCTGGGCGTTGGCACTTCAACAGCCCACACAGCTATTCAGGTTGCTGGTCCCGTCGCAACTGCCGTAACTACAAAAACTGCAGCCTACACAATTTCAGATACCGACAGTATCGTTATCGCCGACGCCACGACTGCGGCTTACGCTTTAACACTTCCAAGCGCAGTCGGTATCGCTGGCCGTCAGTATCTCATAAAAAAACGCGATAATTCCGCCAATGCAGTCACTGTGGCGACGACCAGCTCGCAAACCATAGATGGGGCATCATCGTTCGTACTTGGCTCGCAGTGGGTTTTTGTCACAGTCATAAGTGATGGTGCCAACTGGATTATCGCAGCGACTAATGCAGTTGGTGTGCCATCGGGAAGTGTTGCCTATTTCAATGCTGCGGCTTGTCCATCGGGCTGGTCCGAGCTAATCAGTGGTCGTGGACGGGTGTTGGTTGGCATGCAGGCTGGAGGGACTTTAGCTGGCACAGTCGGGACCGAGCTCAGTAACCTGGCAACAAGGGATATCACCTCAGTACCGGCGCATAGCCATACAATCTCAGCACCGGTTACCACTACGAGCAACGGTGGCGCTCATACACACAGTGTCGACCCACCTAGCACTGCGACATCGAACACAGATGGCTCACACGTGCATTCCATCGATCCTCCTAGTACCTCGACAAGCTCGGGCGGCGCGCACAGCCACGCTATTCTCGCAGGACCTGGTGATGACTTAAACTTCAGCGGCAACTATGACGGTGTAACGGATTCCGACTCATATGCAGCTGTTTGGCGTAATACAAATGTAGCAGGTACCCACTCACATACCGTCGACATAGTAGCATTCTCTTCCGCTGCCGCGGGTGCTCATGGACACACGGTCGACATTGCTGCCTTTAATTCAACGTCTGGTGGAGCACATGATCACACGGTAACCATTCCAAGTTTTACATCTGCATCAACAGGCTCTGCCAGTGTCGATGTAACCATGCCTTACTTGCAGCTTTTGGTTTGTCAAAAGATATAAATCGGGAGGTAGCCGCCGTAGCATTAGGCCTTTAGCACGCCGTGTGGCGATACGCTAGGCCTGTGCCAGTAGGTGCGACGACTAGTGTGCTAACACATGTTACGGAGTCAGAGCCTCGGCAGCGGCTGTGAAATGCAAAGCCTGACAAACTTGCGTCAGCGGAGCACTCTTTCCGCTGTAAATGAGATAACTCTGTCGACATTTGGTATCGACATGGTTCTCG
>CAIWTN010000126.1 GCA_903915625.1 uncultured Pseudomonadota bacterium
ACCGGCAAATGGTGGCTGAACACGGCCGGTGCCAGCCAACGCGACTACTATGCCGTAATCGACAGAGAGCACCGCTGGATTTGGGCATACCGCGATCAAGGCGGAACATGGTGGGCACATGGTCGCTTTGATTGAACACTACGGCTGGGTCGAATGGCTTTGCCATAGTAATTTCAGCTTTCTGATGGGTGCTTCGCATCCACATGAATTAGTCGCGCGTGCTGATGCTTTAGGCTACCGAGGCATGGCTTTGACAGATTACGACGGCGTGTATGGGGCCGCGCGTACTCACAACGCTCTGATACGCCAACGCCAAGATCCAGGCTACGCAGGTAAGCTCCAGCTCATTCATGGTGCCGAAATCCACCTAGCCGAAGATCACGCCTCACCTTTGCTGCTACAAGACACGCTGGCACTCATTGCTACGACTCACCGCGGTTATCACAACCTATGCACTCTCCTGACCTATGCGCACCGCGGCGGTAAAAACGGCGCCCACATACCACCAGCTTACTTGCTGACAGCGGACGTGCAGGATCTTATCGCCATTATACCGATGCGCGGACTGCTGCGCCGTGGCGGCGAAGCTGCTTTGCGCGCACGCTGCAAGCAACTGCGCGAACATTTTAATGGACGTGTTTACTGCGCCATCAGTCGCCATCTAAATCCGGCGGAAGACCACTGGATGATGCCGATGATGAAATTAGCCAAGGATTTAAGTCTGCCCTGCCTGTTAACAAATGATGTTTATATGCATGAGCGCACCGCTAAAGACATGAGCGATCTACTGCATGCTATCCGCAACAATCAGACAGTCGGCAATGTCAGCAGTCATTTATTTCCTAATGGTGAGCGTTCTATGCACGATCTTAAAACGATTGCTGCGCGCTACCAAGACTTACCGATATACGCCCAGGCGCTTGCCACCGGCAGATCACTCGCTGAAACCTGTACCTTTGATTGTCGCGAGCTACGCTACCGCTACCCCAAAGAAATGCTACCCGACGGCGTCAGCGCCCAGGAATATCTCGAGCAAATCACCTGGCAAGGTGCTCAAAAACACTACGGCCTCATCCCCACCAAACTTGAGACGCTGCTGCGGCACGAGCTAGCTTTGATCGAACAACTTAGCTTTGCCGATTACTTCCTCACCGTCTGGGACATCGTAAGGTGGGCGCGCGAACAGGGGATTCTTTGTCAAGGGCGAGGCTCAGCCGCTAATTCTGCCGTGTGTTTTGTGCTCGGCGTCACTGCGGTTGACCCCAACTTATTCGATCTATTATTTGAACGTTTTATCTCGGTCGAACGCGGCGACCCACCAGATATCGATGTCGACTTCGAGCACGAACGCCGCGAAGAAGTGATTCAGTATATTTATCAGCGTTATGGCCGCGGTCGCGCTGCTATGATTGCGAATGTAATTACGTTTCGCACTCGTGGCGCCATCCGCGCTGTCGGCAAGGCTCTTGGCTACTCTAATGAGCGCCTGGAACAAGCCAGCAAATTACTCAGCAGTCGCGATTATCGCCGCAGTGATTGTGGACGCACCATCACAGAGCTGCCAGCAGAGGACACGCCGACCTCGCAGCAGCAAGAACAGGATGCACACTGGGCCCGCTTAGCCGAGCGCCTACGCGGCTTTCCGCGCCACCTTGGTATTCACTCAGGTGGATTTATGCTCACCGACCGCACCCTCAACTGGCTGGTGCCGCAAGAGCCTGCGACCATGCCAGGACGAACGGTGATTCAGTGGTGCAAAGAGGACATCGAGGCTCTTGGCTTTTTTAAGATCGATATCTTGGCCCTCGGCATTTTGACAGCTATCCGCAAGACCTTTGCTCTAGTGAAGGAGCATCAAGGCCAAGACCTCTCGCTAGCGACTATACCTGCTAACGACCTTCCGACTTACGACATGATCTGCAAAGCGGACACCGTTGGCACGTTCCAAATCGAGAGCCGCGCTCAAATGTCGATGCTGCCACGTTTGCAGCCGCGTAAGTTCTACGATCTCGTGATCGAGGTCGCGATCATCCGCCCTGGCCCGATTCAAGGCGGCATGGTGCACCCCTTTCTCAGGCGTCGGCATGGCGAGGAGGCCGTGACCTTCCCCGATCCACGATTAGCTCCGATCCTGCAGCGAACTTTGGGCGTCCCCATCTTTCAGGAACAAGTCATGCGCATTGCCATGACGGTTGGTAATTTCACCCCTGGTGAAGCCGATCAGTTGCGGAAGAATATGGGTGCTTTTGCCATCAAAGGCGACCTCTCGCGTTGGGGCGAGAAGTTACAAGACGGCATGCGCAAAAATGGTATCGCAGAAGAATTCGTACAGCAAATTCTTGGCCAGATTCGCGGTTTTGCCGACTACGGCTTCCCTGAATCACATGCCGCATCGTTTGCGCTGCTAGCTTACGCATCGTCCTATCTCAAGCGCCATGTGCCTGCGGCTTATTTTACGGCGCTACTAAATTCTCAACCGATGGGTTTTTATCCACCACACGTGCTAATTCACAGTGCTCGTCAAGATGGCGTCCAGATTTTGCCAATCAGCGTGGGTCACTCCCATTGGGACCACACCATCGAACGTGGCGCTAATGGCGACTTAGCGATACGTCTCGGCATGCGCCTCGTCCGTTCCTTACGCAAGCAAGCAGCCCAGCAACTATGCGAGCGCCGCGGCGCACTTGGTGGCTGGAGAGACATCCTACACATGCTGCGCTCGTGTTCATTGAATAGAGTAGATTTAACGGCCTTGGCAGCGGCTGATGCCCTGCATATATTCGGCATAGGTCGCAGATCTGCGCTTTGGCTGGCAGCTGCCGCACCGTTCTGCGAATTCCTCGAGGATGTGGAGTCGCCGCCCGACTTCCAAGCAGAAACCACGATGGAGCGTTGCCAGGCTGATTTTTATGCTACCACCACCTCACTCGGTCCGCACCCCGCAGCTATTATTCGCGAGCATTGGTGTTACCGAGTGCCTGTAGCTCAGCTGCGACCTATACAAGCCTTAGCCACCTTAACCCCTCAGCGCAGCGTCGTCGTCTTCGGCATGGTGTTAGTGCGACAGTCACCGCCCTCGGCTAAAGGAATGGTATTTATGACTTTAGAAGATGAAACTGGCATGCTCAACGTAGCAGCCACGCCACAACTTTACGCACGTTATCGCTCGCTCATTGATGGCCAGGCATTTTTATGCGTAAGGGGCATATTACAACGTCAACACGACGCTATCTCTGTGCTCATCACTGAGGTGCTAGCGCCAGAAGTGCAGGAAGCCAAAGTCGTCCAGCTAGAACACAACACAGTTACTGAATCACCGTCCAGCTCGGCGCTTACCGCACACGAGCTGATCGATACCCGTAATTACCTGTAAATAACGGCAGCCCGCAACGCGGGCTAGGCATCCGCAGATCACTG
>CAIWTN010000127.1 GCA_903915625.1 uncultured Pseudomonadota bacterium
CTGAGATGTGGATGTGAGGACCTTGGTTGCCGTAGTTGCGGATCACGGCACCTGAAATGTGGCCGCGGGATTTGAACTGATTGGATGTGTGCGTTACCCAGTCAAGCACGATTTCATTATTGAAATCGGTGGGTTGACTGTGGTCATCCAAACAAGTTGGGGGCGCATCGGAATGCCCCCCCATCGCAGCTGACGGCACTAAGGCCAGCCAAATCAACGTACTAAACGATAATAGAGTCTTTGGCCCTGTCAACATCATCTGCTCCTCATAGTCCGGCATGTTGGTGCCTGGTAGAAACGCTGGACCATATTTCCAGCTTATACGGGTGTGCTCTGACGCCGAAGGTTGTAACGGGTCTGGGCATGACTCCGCAACCGCTATTTTTAAGACTGTCCTCACCGATGTCTAGATAGTTGCTGCATCAGCGACTAAACCCCCTTATATTAATAGCTAAATTTAGTACCAAAAATAAATAAACGTGGTTTATATATTTTGTATAAAGCATTTCGACCCGTGCGTTTTCTGATCCGTCATCAGTACACATTGGTGTGGCTGACTTGGCTAGTGATCTTGGTGGCAGCTTTTTATGCGCGCACCGTAAGCTTCGAATTTGCTTGCATTGATGACGATGCAAACCTTCGCGATAATCCCTTTGTGAACGGCGCTCAGCTTTCTTGGACGAGCTGGTTAAAGCCCTATTTTAATTTGTACATTCCGGTTAGCTATTCGTTCTGGCGGGCATTGGTGGTGCTTGCAGGTGGGCTGGAACCTTGGATTTTTCATGGTGCTAATGCGCTGCTGCATGGACTCAACGTCGGCCTTGTATTTTTGCTGTTTAGGCAATGGCGCTCTGGATTATCGCGCGCTGCCTGTGCAGCCGGGGCATTAGTCTTCGCTTTGCACCCACTGCAGGTCGAAACAGTGGCATGGGTGTCAGGAGCAAGAGATCTTTTGGCAACTCTAGGAACTTTGCTGGCGTTGTTACTACTTCTGCGCAGTGATGGTCCGCGTCGCTATGTGTTGCTCGGACTAGCGACGTTAACTTTCACTTTGGCTTTATTGTCAAAGCCAGTGGCTTGCATCGCACCGATCATAGCCGTGTGCCTTGCTCCCCAGAGATTGCGGCAGAGATCTTACCTTGTAACGATCGGAATATGGTTAGTATTCGGCTTTGCTGCGGCATACGGCAACTCATTGTTTCAGCCGGCGATAGAAAACCCATTTGTCGTAGCCTGGAGTAAAAGGCCCCTAGTCGCTCTGGGAGCGCTTGGCTTTTATACCCAAAAACTCCTCTGGCCCATCGGTCTAGCAGCCGATTATGGCTTGACCCCAGTGCGTCTCATGCGGTCGACAGGCCTAATCATCACTGGATCAGTCGTAGCTGTGTGGGCGTTGCGCAGTCGCGGTGTTTTGATATTTGTAGTTGGACTTCTGCCAACACTTGGGTTTGTACCGTTTTTCTATCAAGCTATCTCTACAACTGCAGATCGCTACGTCTATTTTGCGATGCTTGGCCCAGCTCTCATCCTTACTACATGGTGGGACCGGGGCTTTCCGGTGCGCTGGTTCAGCGCAGTCCTATTGTCTTCCTTGGCTGCTTGCACTTGGTTGCAAATGCAACACTGGTCGACGCGCGTTGACATCGCTAGACGTATGGTGGCGGTGAATACTGATAGCTGGTTCGGCTACTTTAATTGGGGGACATCACTGCTGCAGCGAGGCGATGCTGAAGCGGCGCGTCATTATCTAGAGGCATCGGTCCGACGCCGCCCGTGGTTCCCTGATTCACACTACAATCTTGCGATTGCTGCTGTGGAGACTAAAGACTACGCCGCTGCCGAACAGCATTTACGCACCAATCTGTACTTTGGTGGAGATAATGCGCCAGCTTTGATTTGGCTCGGTCATGTCTTGGCGCTTGAGGGTAAATTCGACGAGGCTGGGGCATACTTTCGCCGTGGCCTAAAGATGGCTCCAAATCATCCGGGTGGTCGCTTGCATTATGCGCAGTTACTCCGCGCCCAAGGCAAGAACCAAGAGGCCTTTGCCGAACTCGAATTGGCACAAGAGTCGTCGGTAAATGATGCAAAATTCTATGCCCTTAAAGGCGAGCTCCTGCTCACCCGTGGCGAAAACATTAAGGCAATAGAATTCTATGAAAAGGCGTTAGCACTCGGTTCACGTGGAGTTGATACCTACGCTAATCTTGGTGTGGCTTACTTGCGTGAGAAGGACTACGAGCGTGCCGAAGAGGTCCTAAGCAAAGCTATAGCTATCGATTCATATATGCCAGAAGCTTTACATGGAATCGGCTTAGTCTATGAGGCTACTGGTCGCCGGCAGCAAGCCATTGATGCGTGGACCACAGCGAGTGCACAGGGGTTTAAGCCGGCAATCGAGGCACTAAGGCGAGTGCGTAAGACTGATGGGACTAAACAATAAGCATCTCAAATTTGGCGCGGGAATCTTGATGCTAAAGTGCATACGCAAAACAAGAATAGTTTCATCGGCACTTACGGTGTCACTGTGCACAGCTTTTATTTTAGGATTGGGCTGCGCTAAGCGTAAGAAAGACCTCCCCGTGGGCCCTGATCGTTACGCAAATACCTATGTAACCATGCAGACGAAAAGCTCAGTCCAGCTTGCCGATGCGGAGCCTCAGAGCTGTCATCTCCAAGATACGCCCGATGGACCGGCTGCTGATGGGCTTTGTTTAACACCGACCAATCTTGAAATATGGACCAGCGAGTTAACACTTTTAGGAAACAATCGATTGGCCGCTATTTCACGCTTGCTTGGTGATGGCAGTGGTCTTAGCAACACCGGCTATCTCGACGGGGCCACATTCGACCTTGCAATGGCTTCGACACTTAAAGGTCAAGACAGTCTTTACAGTGTGTATTCTTTGAAGCCAGATTGGGAAACTCTAAAGATCGACATCGTCTACCTGCGCGCGTCATTTTCCGTCAAAGGTGAATCTTGGGAGATGCTGATCCCTTACGGCAATCAGCCTTTGGAAAAACAAGCTTGGGTCGAATCGTGCTTTACGCCAGCTACGCGGGAACTCATCCATTTGCGTGCAAATCCACTTACTGGGCTGAAAATTCAGCGGGGTGATTATCTCTTTTGTAAACCAGCTGCTGGTGCCACCTGCGCATTTTCTGAGTTCCAATGGTTTGATAAAGTCACAAAAACACTCAGCACTAAGAGGCCTGAAAATCCTCGAACTTTTGATTATCTGCGAACTAACTCCAGTGCTTCTTGCCTCAGCCCAGAGTCAGATTCCGGTGCGGCATCAGTGAGTATCTCTGGTGTGCCATTATTTGTGGCGATTAATAAGCCGCTGCCAAAATTTTATGCGGATCTGTCTCACGGCGATGCCAGTCAAGCAAATCAGGGTGCTAAAATCCCCGCCGGAGTTAGCCGCGACGACTGGCAAGCCCATCTCGACGCGAAGAGACCTAACGATCCTCATCTAATTTATTTTATCCAAAAGGGTGAGAGCGTGGAGTCCGGCAGTCAACTTAATTTGAAGTTGGCCTTTGAACTGACTAACTATCTGTACTTGGATAAAGTCAGCAGCATCGACAGCGCTAGTATTGAGGATATTTTGGCAGGCATTACCACCAAAGATATTTTCTTTCGTGAGTTGACGCCTGTAGGACGAGACTTTCTGCCGTTCCTGCGCGTTGATGTGATCCCAAGCGTCTCCAAAGCGTCACTGTCTGAGATCTATAGAAGACCGGAGGCAGGCACGAAGGCAACTCCTGCACTGAAAAGTTAATGTGGGTCATGGTGGGTACAGACAAATGTTGTAGTTAGAAATCATATGCAAGGCAGAGTACTTTGATACACTCACTGCATCATCGCGCCAGGCTGACACTTTTGAGACCCCACTATTTCATGTTCTAAGGGATGCTCTGTAGGTAATCGCTACAAAAAGTTTATGTAACGATACTGGCAATGGCGATATGCGCTACAACGATAAGGCGCTTTTTGGCCTCATAAACGGCGTCGAGTGGTGGTTGACGCGCGCTTACATCGGCTGGAGTTTTTGAATTTGGTGATGTCTCGTCTGTATGGTGAATTTGGAGCAAACACACCAGCTCAGCCCTCTCTGGTGCGTACTTTTTCAACCTCAGCAACACTGACGCCGCAAAGCTTCGCGATTTCGTTACTCGGGAGGTTGGCTGTTACTGGGTTTGTCAGCAGTCCCAGCAGGAACTTTGATTTGGCCGCCAACTCTCCGGCTTCTGCCCCCTCGGCCTTGCCTATTGCCTCGCCCTCAGCTCTGCCGCGGACTAAAGCATCCTCGAGGTCGCTTTCGTAGTCGCGCCGCCCCCGTTCTCGCATGCGGGCGATCTCGCGTTTTTCTTCGTCGGCGGAAATCTCTTCCAGTTTCTTTTTGGCTTTTTTGAGTGCAGGCATGGTGGCAATGACCTCGTCCAAACCGGGTTGACTCGGATTGTACAGAAACTTGCACCAATTAACCAAAGGCAAGTCTTGAGGCGTTTTCGTGCCTGCGGGTAAAGCGCCAATAAGCTTGGGAATCTCGACGAAATGCATGCTGAAATAGGCAGGGATTTGGGCCAAGTTGCTGTGCTCTTTCATGCTAAAGATATAGTGGGCTTGGTCATTTGGCGCGTCTGGGAAACCTATGGCGTTAAGTAGAAAGATCACCGATACAGGTTTTAACGTCTGATATTTCTGGCCTCGGCTAAGCTGCGTCGTGATTAACTTACTGCCATAAAAATAGGCCCGCTCTGGGATGTAAGAGCGCCAAGCCATCTGCATCTCAAGGTCGATCCGACGGCCGTCGTTAAGCTCGATCAGGATATCGAGGATAGTGTCTTTGTCCCGAATGTGCTTTTTCGGTAAGTAGGGATTTTTAACGATCGCTGACGTGATAGGGGAGTCAGGCCTAAGTATGGCCGACAGTAAACTTATAAGCGCATCGGCAGCGTCATCGTCTACCAGCATCAGTTTAAAAACGGCGTCGTTCTTTGGGTCGAGTAGTTTCACTTTTAACCTCCCCTGTTTAGGAGGCTCAGAGTGGAGCGAAGTCGAATAAAATGCCAAGGACATCGATGGATTTTTGCTGACGGGCTTCGGGCTTCGGGCTTCGGGCTTCGGGCTTCGGGCTTCGGGCTTCGGGCTTCGGGCTTCGGGCTTCGGGCTTCGGGCTTCGGGCTTCGGGCTTCGGGCTTCGGGGTATGAACCGGACACA
>CAIWTN010000128.1 GCA_903915625.1 uncultured Pseudomonadota bacterium
CCAGTTTCGGACGGTATTCTTTAGACGATATCCGGCGCTTGCTGCCGTAGCTGAAAGGTTCTCGATCTTCATTTCAGGACCTGAATTGGGCAAGGTAGCTGCCACGTGTAACTGCGAACTTGGCGCCGTAGTCCCAATCCCGACGTTGCCGGTCGCAGAGATACGCATCCGTTCATTGGTGCCTCCGCTGTTAGTTTGCGTGAACACAATTGGTACTAAGTTAGTATCGCCGCGGTATGAATCAATGATCGACTGTCTTAGGCTGATGTTGCTGTTGCTACTACCACCCATAATACGGGTACTGGTGTCACCTGCATTGTAGGCGGTGAAACGAGCGATCTCATAGGTTGAGACGTCGTCGGTTGTTTTATATAAATGCAGCGGACTTGCCGGCACCGCAATACCAATCCCAACATTACCGCTGCTGCGGTAAACATTAGATCCAGAAGTAGTCCAGTTGGATATCGGTGCCGAGCTAGCCCAGGTGGTGCCATTCGAAGTTAGTACATTGCCGCTAGTCCCTGGAGCGACTGTGAGTGGGGCACCGGTGCCGTTACCTAAGAGCACATTATTTGCGGCTAAAGTCGTAGCACCTGTACCACCATTGGCTACGCCCAAAGTTCCAGATGTAATGAGATCCGCACTGATCGCTGGGATATCGCTGGCGGTTAGAGCGCTCCATGCCGGAGCATTTGCCGCAGAACCGGTTCCTGTACCCGTTAAAAACTGTTTAGTCGTCGTTGTGTTGCCGGCTAACCGAGCCCCAGCACCTGAAGTTCCTCCGTATAGAAGGTCGCCTGCCATAGTCAATGGCGACAAGGCGTTGAAGGCGTTAGTTGCAGTCGCTGCGCCAGTACCACCATTGGCAATCGGGAGTGTGCCGGTAACTTCTGTAGCAAGGGATAAGCTACTACCATTTGCAGCTGCTGTGAGACGACCTTGTGCGTCTACCGTGATATTTGCCCGTGTATAGGTACCAGCTGTCACTGCAGTGTTTGCAAGAGAGATAGTGCCTGATGATGTGACTGGGCCTCCGGTTAACCCGGTGCCAGCGGCTACAGAGGTCACGCTGCCAGCAGGCCATGAGCTAATACAATTGGCGCCGTTTAGACAGATTGTGCCAGCTACGTCGAGCTTGCCGGCCGGGACTGTGGAGCCGATACCGATGTTGCCATCGACTATTATGTTGGTGTTTCCAAGAGCACGTATCATTCCGGGAGTGCCCGCCACGGAGCCTCCGGAGCCGGCGAAAAAGATGTCTCGATTCCCATCGGCGGTGTATGTATTGATGTAGAATCCTCGGTTTCCCGAGACATTTGTTAGTCGGAGATAATTGGACGCATCGCTAGCCAGGCTCATGGTTGTCTCGTTCCCATCACTGACCCGCCTGACTATGTAATTATCCGATGCGACGTTACCCACAACGTCCAGCTGTTTATCAGGGCTCGTAGTTCCTACGCCGACGTTGCCGTTTGTATCGATAGCTACCCGGCTCGCAGAAGCTGTGCGATCTACGATTTCGAACTTACCGACCCCAGCACTTCCGGTTCCATCGCTCTGAATCGACCACTGACGGCCACTTGCATCGGTACTCTGGATGTTGAGCTGAGGAGTACCTGATGAGGCAAGGTGGAGTAAGTAAGCCGGTGCCGTCGTTCCGATCCCGACATCCCCATTAGCTAGCACAAGCTGATTTGTACCTGCGATCAACCCGTTCGAAGGCAAGGTCAAGGATCCAGTCATCGTGTCACCAGCCTTGGACACTTTGTTCGAGGCATCAGCTGTGGCGCTAACCGTCACAGCACCGGCATCATTATGTATGCTAATTCCAGTCCCTGCAGTTAAAGTGGCTAAATTATAATTCGTTCCGTTACCAATGGGGATTTGACCGTTGGCAGGATTGGACGAAAGTCCAGTACCGCCATTGGCGACTGCAAGAGTGCCGGAAGTGATGAGGGCTGCGCTGTGACTTGGTAAATCAGCTGCCGTTAGCGACGTACCCGAGGTCACGCGGCCTTTCACATCGTAAGTAACTTTAGTAGA
>CAIWTN010000129.1 GCA_903915625.1 uncultured Pseudomonadota bacterium
AACATCTGGGCCGATTCGACCTTCGAAGTTGCGGTTACCAGACAGCACCGAGGCACAAACTAGATCTTTGGCGTGAACAGCCGCAGCGATGGAGTCATGCAGGGGACCACTGTTGCCGATACAGGTCGTACAGCCGTAACCAACTAGGTTGAACCCAAGTTGGTCGAGGTACTGAGTGAGTCCTGCGGCTTGATAGTAGTCCGTAACTACCTGCGAGCCGGGTGCCAGCGATGTCTTAACCCAAGGTTTGACGCGCAGACCCTTTTCAACGGCCTTTTTCGCGACGAGACCAGCGGCAAGCATCACGGCGGGGTTAGACGTGTTCGTGCAGCTGGTGATCGCTGCGATGACCACAGAGCCGTGCTCCAGTGCAAAGTCAGATCCCGCAACCGGCGAGGTCTGCTTAGCGTTCGCTTCGCTGACTTTGAAGTTACCGTGCAGTTCTTTATTAAAGCCAGCAACCACACCGCGAAGAGCGACGCGATCTTGGGGACGACGTGGGCCAGCCAAGCTTGGCTCTACACAGCCTAGGTCCAGCTCTAAGACATCGGTAAATACTGGCTCTGCAGCTGATGCATCACGCCAGAACCCTTGCGCCTTAGCGTAGGCTTCAACGAGAGCAACCTGGGCATCGTCGCGACCGGTAAAGCGCAAGTAACGCAGAGTTTCATCATCGATTGGGAAGAAGCCACAAGTAGCTCCATACTCAGGAGCCATATTGGCGATGGTAGCGCGATCTGCCAGAGACAGGTTATTCAAGCCGTCGCCGAAGAACTCGACAAACTTGCCGACCACGCCTTTTTTGCGAAGCATTTCGGTCACGGTCAGAACCAAGTCAGTAGCCGTCGCACCTTCTGGCAAAGTACCTTTGAGACGGAAACCGACGACTTCCGGAATCACCATCGACAGCGGCTGCGCTAACATCGCTGCCTCAGCTTCGATGCCGCCCACGCCCCATCCGAGCACGGCTAGGCCGTTGACCATGGTGGTATGGCTGTCGGTACCGACGAGGGTGTCAGGATAGACCCACTCGTCGTTGCCGCCTTTAGGATCCTTAGCGCGGAAGGCGACGCGTGCCAGATACTCTAAATTCACCTGGTGACAAATGCCGGTTCCCGGTGGGACCACGGTGAAATTATCAAAGGCCGTCTGTGCCCATTTTAAAAACTCATAACGCTCGCCGTTGCGATCGAACTCCAGATTCACGTTCACGTCAAAGGCATCGGCAGTCCCAGCCTTGTCGACGGTTACGGAATGGTCAATCACCAGGTCTACCGGCTTCAGCGGGTTGATTTTCTTTGGGTCGCCACCGACTTTAACCATCGCCTCACGCATTGCCGCCAAGTCGACAACCGCTGGCACGCCAGTGAAGTCCTGCATCAGCACCCGGGCAGGGTAAAAAGCGACTTCATGCGTAGAGGTCTTAGTTTGTAGCCAGGTTGCCATCGCCGTAATATCGGCCTTAGTGACGATGTGGCCATCTTCGTGGCGAAGCAGGTTCTCAAGCAGTACCTTTAGCGACAAAGGCAAGCGGGTGATGTCACCAAGTCCGCCAGCAGCGGCCTTTTTCAAGCTCGCAAAGCGGTAGGTCTTACCACCCACGCTTAGGGTGTCGAGCGCGCGAAAGCTATCAGTAGAGGTAGTCATAAAGTCCCCACAGGATCGAATGGAACGATAGCGCCAAACTCCGGCTTAGCCGGGCTTCGCACCATTTTACCTACTTTGACCCGCTTTGGTAGCAGGAGTTGCGGGCCGCGCTCATCAAAAATCAATAATTCAGGGCAAGATTGGGTACAGAGCCAGACGAGCTAGAGAGGAAACCGCCACCGGTGCAATCCCAAATGGCTTGTGCTAGCATTCGGCGGATGAGCGAAAATAGCCCTATGGGTTCCAAACTAAGTATCGCAGACATAGCCCTCGATTGGGCTGTAGCGACCCTGACTTTACCAGCGCCAGGTACCCCCATCACGCCGACTGAGGCGAAGCGACTTGCACTAATTATTGCCCACCGTGGCATGGGCAACGTTGCCCCAAATCCACTCGTTGGCGCCGTCTGCGTCGATAGCGAGCACCGTTTTATTAGCGCCGGAGCGCATGAACGCGTGGGCCATGCCCATGCGGAAATTAACGCACTAACAGCAGCCAAGCTCGCCGGCCTGAGTACTAAGCTTAAGGGCGGCACCATGTATGTCACGCTCGAACCCTGCGCCCACAGCAACCGCACCCCGGCCTGCGCGCCGCAAGTGGCTGACTGCGGCGTCAGTCGCGTTGTCTTCGGCGTCGTTGACCCCAATCCCAAAGTGAGTGGGCGTGGCGTCACCATATTGCAAGCCGCCGGCGTTCACTGCGAACACGATGCCAGCTGGGAGGCGGAATGCAGCCAACTTGCCGAGATTTTCCTCTGGAACATGCGGCATAACTCACCGTTTGTCGGCCTAAAAGTGGCAACCTCGGCTGACGGCGTGATGGCCCGCAAAGGTGATCGTCGTGCTTGGATCACTGGACCGCGTGCCCGCGCCTATGGTCATTTCTTGCGCGTCTACTACGATGCCATTCTAATTGGCGTCGGCACCTTAATAGCCGATGACCCCGCACTCGATGCACGTGACTCACTTTGGCTAGGCCGAAGTCCAGTTCGGGTCGTCCTTGATCCTGATGGCCGAGGACTGAAAGCCAAGCCAGACATGGGATGGCGGATCTTGGGCCATACTCCCGCAGCCGTGCTGTGGATTACCTGTCAACAACTCGACCCCGCAGCTACCTCAGCATTGCAAGAGCTTACCGAAAAAGGCGTTCAAACCATCGCCTTAGCGACGAACCAAACGGGCACGTTCGCGCCGGTGGATATCCTGACCGCTCTCCACGCCAGAGGTATCACCAGCGTGCTGATTGAGGGCGGCTTAGGCACTTACACACCGTTCTTAAACGCGGAAGCAGTCAATCATCTGCACTTGTTTCAGGCCCCTAAATTACTGGGCGGCCAGGACGCACTCAATTTTGGCGCCGGCAAGCTTGAGGCCGAGTTTAAAAACACGAGAATCACGGCGCTCGACCGTGACTGGCTTATAGATGCCGATTTAACGCGCCGACATGTGTGAGAAAATCCATGAACGGGCGCTTTGAATAGCATCTTCGTACAATCTAGGCAGCTCTGAGAAGAGCTCGTGCCTGGCACCGTGCACCACGTTAAGCTGAACTTCACCCTTGGCATGCTGGCTCGCCACCCGCACCCAGTTACTCGCACAGTCTGGATCCACCACAGACTCCTCTGCCGCCCCTAATACCAGCGTTGGGACCGACAACTTGGCCAGATAATCCGGATTAAAACAGACATCGATAGCCTGGAAAGACGCCGACACCCAACCGAATGTGGCCCCAGGCAGCTTGTAAGGACCCGTAACGATACGCTGATAAAGATCGGGGCGATGGGTCAAAATATTATCGGCAAAGGGCGCAGCTTCAAAACCACCAGCACCGGTACTGCATGGGCCAAGCCCCACTTGCGTCAGAAGTTTCGATAATGGCTTAGCCAGTGGCCTCGGTACTGGGCGGTTTGGCAGACCCAACAGAGGCGATCCGAGCACTAGTGCTTGCGGCTTCAAAGCCCCCTTGAGTGTCCCATATAAAGAAATCAGCGCTCCCATCGAGTGAGCCATTAATACGTAAGGCTTGTCAGCGACGACGCTGCTGATCACGTGTTCCGCATCTTGAACAAAAGTTTCGTAATCATCAATGTGCGCACGCGAGCCACCGGAGGCGCCCTGACCGCGATGGTCCCAGGTGAGAAAGCCGGTGCCCGCGGGCATGGCCAGATCTGCCGCTAGATAGGCATATTTTTCAATCCACTCGGAGCGCCCATTAAGGAACACCACGTATTGACTCGGCTCGCCGTCATGCTTGTAGACGCCATAGCGCAGATCCACAGAGCCTTTTGGAGCCTTCAGCTTGCTGATCTCAAACCTGCGCGTAACCGCATCTATATCTTCAAACTTAGTCATGGATGAGCTGGTCATAAGCAGCAGACTCCTTGAGCCATTGTGTGAGTTCTCGCGGATAATTTGTACACAGACCGTGTAGACCAAAGGTCTTTAAAGTGGTCCAAAGACCCTCGCGATCATGATCTTCGCCCACCATTTCCGCCCACGCATAAACCCGCCAGTTACGCGCTGCGGCTTGATCCATCAAATTATAGTCAACCAAACTAGTATGCGGATGCAGAATGTTCGTCCCTGCAATCTCGAGAAAAACCGTCGGCGCCAAGGTGGCGAAGAACGGCCAAGAATATGTGTCCAAACTCCAGAGACAAGCCCGCTGCACCTCCGGCGCATTCCGCCTTAGCCAGATTAGGGGTGGGGCCTGAAAGCACGATACAATCACGCGCTCACGACGTGGGTTCTTGGCGACCAAACTGGCAACGACCGCTGCCAGTCGCTCGGACTCACCCTTGATTTCGATGTTAAGCTCGATCTGCGGCAATAAGCGTTCGACCACTTCATCTAAAAACGGCAGCGGCTCACCATTGCGCAGCTTAATGGTGCGCAGCTCAGAGCGTTCCAACTGGGAGATATGTAACCGATGCCCAGTCGTCTTGAACAGATCATCATCGTGCATGATCACGGCATGACCATCTTTGCTTAGCTGCACATCGAGTTCAATGCGCTGGGCACCGCACTCAACCGCCTTCGCAAATGCAGACCAGCTGTTTTCCAGAGCCTCTTTGTTCGCTCCGCGATGAGCAATCACCAACATGCGGCCATCCTCACGATCGATGCAAGCAAGCTATAAGTTTAACTGAGACTTTGACATTAACGCGAAGCTGCGACTCGAGCTAGGCAAATACTGTCGATCCGCAACGATCTTGCCCATGTAAATTTTACCGGAATTTGATTGTCAAGAAGGCCCAAGCCAGGCAGCTTCTCGGTAATTCGAACTGACGGAGCCAACATGACTAAGATCACATTCATCACTGGCGGTGCCACGGGAATCGGCGAGGCGGTTGTGAGGCGGCTTCTTGCCGATGGTCACAAGGTGGCATTCCTCGACAACAATTTGGCGGCATCCCACAAGTTGGTAACCAGTTGCAAGTCAGATCGACTTTTGTTTATCGAGGGTGATGTTACCGATGTAGGCGATCTTGAGGCAGCGGTAGCCAAGACTGCGTCCACTTACGGTGGGGTCACTGGTTTATTCGCAAATGCTGGTATTCATCAATCAAAGAACTTACTCGAAATGTCCGAAGATGACTGGCTCGGCGTGATGAATGTAAATGTGAAGGGAGCTGTGTTTGCGACTAAAGCGGTGATCCCATATCTCATCAAAGCTGGTGGCGGGTCGATCGTTCTGACTGGCTCTGACCAATGTGTGATTGGCAAGCCCGATTCCTGCGCTTACGGAATGAGTAAGGGAGCCATTGCTCAATTCACCAAGAGTACGGCCATCGACTTCGCAAGGAACAAAATTCGCGTCAATGCGATCTGTCCAGGGACGATCCAGACACCAATGGCGGAACGGGCGATGAAAGATTGGGCTAATCGCGACCTCGCAGGCGACTTGGCGAAAGCGTGGCGCTTGGATGCTGATCAACACCCGCTCGGCAGAACAGGTGAACCGTCGGAAGTTGCTGGCATGGTGGCCTTGCTCTTATCTGACGATGCGTCGTTCATGACGGGAGGCCTGTACCCGATCGATGGCGGCTTAACCGCTCGGTGAGTCGCTTGTTGTAGCTAAGAAGGCAGAAGCCTGAGCCGTTTCAGTAGCAGCAGACATTTGCGCAATTAGGATTGTAGTAGTTAAAACTGTTGCGCAAGTAGCCGAGACAAAAGCCAAAGCATTCGACTTCACAACTCGGATCTCGCTCTGAAAAGGCCGAAGCAAACCGACTGGACTGGTTACAGCTCAATTCGGAAGAGGATGCCAAATAAAGCACCAGAGACGTAACTACCGATTTCAGCCTCATAAAGCACCCCAAAACTATAGTTTAATAAACAGGGTGCGATTTATACTCAGCTCTAACTGGAACGTCCATCACTTTTACTAGACTGTTCCCAATCGATCGATAATTACGTCCCAAAACAACCACAATGGTCCGGAATAATTAAGATTTCAAGGACTGGCAGCCCTCGCCCCCCAGTCAAACTATACTCAGGGATTGATATTCCAAGTCACCAGGCCATTGCTTAGACTACCGAGCTCACCAAAGGTCTCAAGCCGGTACTCGGCCTTAGCATCGCTACTGCAAGCCTGGTAGGGCAGGGTGAAACTGTTTGCCGAATCAACACAGAATGACGCCTCTTTGGCGGAGGGCAGCCAAGCGGAGCCTTTGCCGCTGATGTCATCCGTGGCGTAGCCGTAGACAGATCCGGTGAAACTGAGCGCCTGTTGGCTGCAAGCTTTCTGGTCAATTCGAGTCCAACCATTCGACATCCACTGGCCAGATTGCTGGTTGAAATATCCGAGGGCCAAGCTAATGGCACGCTCCGTGTTATTACAAACCTTTAAGTTATTTTCTGGAGGAGTCTTCCACTGAAAAACCGCACTCTGATTTTGCAGCTGCGACAGGATTTTGGTGAAATGGAACTGATTCCTGCCACTCAGCAACCAATTGCTTAGGTGGTCTTGGATGCTCAGACTGCCGCTAAAATCACCAAATTTGTTCACGGTGCAATGAGTGGTGCAGGTCAGAGAGTTGCTGGTGATATCAAAAGTCTCCCGATTCGATCCCTGCCAAACGCGCTTGTCCTTGCCATAGCGGACTTCAACCCAAACGCTATTGAGGGTGAAATCGTAGGTAAAAAGAATACCGGTTTGTCCGGGCTGGAGAAGGTAATAGGCCTTAATTTCTCTTGCGCTTTGAGGTTTTGACTCAGATGCACCCTGGTCCGTTTCATAGGCGATAGCGATTTCAATCGGCTCTGGATCTAAATTGGACACGCTGAATTCAAGGGCAGAGGCCGAGCCACCAAAACCGGCGAAAACGGCAAAGCCAACGGACAGTCTTAAGATAGCCCGCTGCATTCTAACATTCAGACTGCAACGTTTATGCGAGTTAAAAATTGCTGAGTTCGTCGTCATGGCATGCGGCTCCTGATTGTAAACAAAAGACACAACTATTGCTTTGGCACCAAACAGTTAGGCTACCAGGAATCGACTGCAAATTGTACCAGATCAACTGGCTCTAATCACAAAGCAGCGACCGAGGCTTAACCGATAGGCAGTCACTGAGTTTGGTATTTCGTAAAAATGAGATGAAATCGCTTTCCTTCCTTGAGGATTAGCTAATACCGGTAGACGTGTAGCATTTTGCAAAAACTCAAGATTAACTAAAGTACCCACCAAACTCGGCCGAGAATATTAACAGTAACCGCGCTTTGGAGGCCGCCATGGATTACAAAAATTTAATTTATCTAAGCTTACGGAATAAATTAGTGAATCTATTCTTACTAAGTTTTTCCACCTATTCTTGTGGCAACGCACCAAGGCCAAACGCACTACCTAGTTCTTTTGCTAAGGACGCGCAGGCTAAAGCCGACGAATTAAGCGAAAGCTCAGGCGCTTGTGGCACCCAAGGAGCTACGCCGTCTTCTGCTGCACTTAAGCTCACTGGCGACAGCAACGGCGGGAATGCAGGAAAAGTCATCAACAGTACGCCGCGACCACCGCAAAATCCGTCTACGAGCCAACCAAGTGGGGCGGCTGGAGGCGGAGGAAGTAACGATCCCGCCGCTAACGGCAATGACCAGTCGCCCGATAAAGGGCCTGCTTCAAACACGACTGCGGACCAAGTAGCGCGAGCATTTGGCCAAGATCGCTGTGCGAGCCTCGGCAGTATTAGGGCTGAAGCGCTCACGACGCGCAAGTAGGATTGAACTCATGGTAGTGGCACGCCAATCGGTGAATTGGCACTGATTGCGCTAAAACCGCACGACTCGAGCGAGGCAAATACTGCCGATTCGCTCGCCTGAGTTACTGCGCTAAACTATTACCAAGGATCCAGAATCCTACCAGCCTTCAGTCGCCTAACGCTAAGTACTCACCAAGAGGCATCCATGGCAACGTCAACGCAGAATCGTCGTCTCGTCGTTCGGTTACAAGCTGCTGCGCTCGGCATTGCCTTTCTATTGAATTCACAAGCTGCACTGGCTCAGAGTCGACAAAACGGTCAACTATCTGTGTCTGGACGGCGCACGGACGGCGGCGGCACCTACCGCTCTCTTCTCGTAGGACTGCCGATAGCTTCGACGGAACGCGGTCCAGTCGGCCGCTTAGAACTTAATCTTTATGGTATCGCCTCCCTGGCACTTGAGGGCAGCACTGAACGCCTCGACGAGGATATGTCCAAAGCCGCGCTCGAACGCACTGGTGAATCAATGATGACCAAAGGGGGGCAAGTTTCCGTCTTTCTCTTCCGCTACACTCGCCCATTTACCATGGCAGGTTTTTATTACGGTGGGGGCCTCGGATATCATGAGGAGGGTGTCGATTGGCGTAAGCCGAGCAACGCCGCCGGCAGCACCTTGGTCGATGCTTCCCTGATCCACCATAACGCAGCGCTCTCCGGACCAACCGGTCACGCGCGTATCGGCTACCGCTACGTCGGCAGTGAATACCCATTGTTAATAGGTACTTATATCGGGGCCAAACATTACCAGGCGACAGTTAAGGACAGCTCGGGAGGGGGATCGAACGGCAATCCTTTGGTACCATTGACGGACGATGACAAAGAACACCTCCTACACCGCTTTCAAACGACGGCTGAGTTCGGCATCGAAGTTGGCTTCGTTATTTGAAGACCGCCTCTAATCTAGGTGTAAAGCGCGAACTTCACCTTGCTAACGCAAGATCCAACTGTGATACTTTGGATCTTGTTAAGCAGGGGGACCGGTGCGAATCGCAATCGATGCCAGGATGATCAACCCAGGCAGTATGCATGGCATTGCTCGCTACGTGTACGAGCTGCTGATGTGTCTTGCGACCAATGGTGCTACTGATGAGTATTTCATCATTATCAACCCGCACAGCCCACTTGAGCGCCTGACCTGGCCTAAGCACATGCAGCTCAAAACGGTGCAGGGCAGCTGGATGAGCCTGCGTCAACAGTGGGAGCTGCCACGACTCCTTCATGAGATTAAGGCCGACCTTTTCCATGCGCCGTCGTTCATGGCACCTTTGGTCTGCCCATGCCGCTTGGTCATGACCATCCATGACTTAAATCACATGGTACTGCCGCAGTTTTATACGCCGTTCCACCAGTTCTATTACCAGCTCTTCGTCCGTAGCTGTATTCGTAGGTCTGACTACATTCTCACAGTCAGTAATTTCTCTAAGGATGAGATCGTCCGCAATCTCTCTATTTCGCCAGATAAAATCTTTGTCACCTACAACGGCGTGTCGGCTAACTATCAGCCAGTCACCGACCTTGAGTATTTAGACTACGTCCGGGACTTATATGAGTTACCAGAACGGTTCATTCTCTGCTTGTCGAACAATAAGCCACACAAGAATGTGCACCAGCTTGTGCGTGCCTACTGCCATTCGCAAGTGACTATTCCGCTAGTATTGGCATGCCCAGTTGACACCAGCCTTATTCGGATTGCTGAGAACTACGGCAAAAAGCACCTCATCTACTTTTCCAAATTTATTGCGGAAGAGCATTTGCCCAGCGTTTACTCGATGACACATTTGTTCGTTTATCCATCAACATACGAAGGATTCGGTTTACCGCCGCTTGAGGCCCTAGCCTGCGGTGCGCCGGTTGTCGTTGCGCATTCATCGAGCCTCCCCGAGGTCGTGGGTGATAGCGCGATTTTCACCGATCCTTTTGACTATCAAGACATCGCGAGAGCACTAGAGCTCGGCGTTCGGGATGAAAGCTTGCGTCAGCGCCTATCACAATTTGGCGTGCAGCATGCGCGTCGCTTTTCATGGCAAGCGATGACCGATCAAACCGTCGAGATCTACAAGAAATGTCGTGTCAGCGACAAAGCCAGCGCGGTGAAGCGAGTAGAGCCGACATGAGAATTGGTATTAACGGTAGATTTCTAGCAGCCAAGCGGACTGGTGTTCAACGTGCCGCCTACAACTTAATAAAGGCTCTTGTACGCGTTGATCATGTGAACGAGTACTACCTCTTCACCTCCGCCGATCAGGCGGATAATCCAGACTGGAACTACCCAAACGTTAAAGTCATCGCTTCCAACATTCGTGAAGGCGAAAACTTTCGCAATCATCTCTGGGAACAATTTTCTTTGCCACGGCTGGCTGAGAAGCACAAAATCGACATCCTACACTCTCCGGCCAACTTAGCTCCGCTGCTCTACCGCGGGAAGTCGATCGTGCACATTCACGATCTTTGCTTCGTAGTGAATCCACAGTGGTTCAGTTTCTCATTTCGGACGCTGTATAACTTTGTCATCCCTCGCTTGGCTCGCCGTGCTGCCAAGGTCATCACAAATAGCAACAATTCGCGAAATGATTTGCTGCAGTTTTGTAACCTACCTGCTGAGCGGGTGAGTCAGGTTTACTGGGCCGTGGACGACCTCTTCACCGCCAACAACGGCGAAGAGCCCAAGCCGCAGGACTGGGACCTGGAAGATTACATTCTCTATGTAGGCTCGCTGGAGCCCAGAAAAAACATTGGGACGCTGCTGGAAGCATACGAGTTAATGCGCAGCAAGCACCCAGAATTAAAACCAAAACTGGTGTTGATCGGCGGCGAGAGCCCGCTCTTTGCTGAAGTCAGACTGAAGGTTAAAAAGTTCAAGGACGACATCTTATTCAAAGGCTTCGTCAACGACGAGATGCTGCGGGCCTATTACCGACGCGCCAATTTATTCGTCTATCCAAGCCTTTACGAAGGATTCGGCCTGCCGCCTCTCGAGGCCATGGCAAGCGGAGTGCCGGTAGTCACGACTCTGACGTCATCTTTGCCAGAAGTTGTTGGCGACGCCGCACTGATGGTAAGCCCCTATAATGTCGAACAATTAGCAGAAACCATGGGCACCGTGCTGACTAATCCACAGATCAGGCAAGACCTAATTGCCAAGGGTCGCGAGCAAGTGCGCAAATTTAACTGGTATCGTGTTGCGCGCAACACGCTAGCCGTTTATTACGAAGTCTATAACTCGCAGGTTGCTACCACCAGTGGAGCGCGAAAGTTCTTACCATTCTCAGTTTGGCGAGACTTGCGCGACCTGGAAGCAAGAAAATTGCAGCAACTGAGCTGAGTCGATCTCAAAATTCCAATGGAGTCCGCACCTATGCAACGCGAGCGCATTGCTTTAGTCCTCACCAATGGCACACCAGGCACCATCACCACGGTCTGTGGTTGGGTTCGCAGTAAACGTGAAGCCAAGAACTTTGCCTTTTTAGTATTGGGCGATGGATCGACTCAAGACACTCTCCAAGTCATTGTCGATGTGGACACTCAGCCATTCAGCCAACTGGCGCAGTGCAATACCGGTGCTGCCATCAGTGTGCGCGGAGTCCTACGTGAATCACCAGGCAAGGGCCAAAAAGTGGAGCTGCTGGCTCAAGAGTTAACCGTTTTTGGCGGCGCTGACCCTGAGACCTACCCCTTGCAAAAGAAGGGACACACACTAGAGTTTTTGCGCGAGATTGGTCACTTGCGTCCACGTTCGAATACCTTTGGCGCGGTCTTCCGCGTGCGCAACACGCTAGCCTATGCCGTGCATGAATTTTTCCAAAATCGCGGCTTCATCTGGGCACACACTCCGATCATCACCGCCAACGATTGCGAGGGTGCGGGCGAGCTATTCACCGTCACAAACTTCGACCTAAACGCACTGCCAAAAGACGACAAGGGCCAAGTCGATTATCGCAAAGATTTCTTTGGCAAGCGCACCCACTTGACTGTGTCTGGGCAGCTAGAAGGTGAATTCATGGCGATGGCCATGGGCTCGATCTACACCTTCGGGCCGACGTTCCGTGCTGAGAATTCTAATACGACACGGCACCTTGCAGAGTTCTGGATGATCGAGCCAGAGATGGCTTTTGCTGACTTGGCCGACGATGCTCAATTAGCCGAAGAATTCTTACGCGCTATGTGTGCCGCCGTAGTTAAACACTGTCCTCAAGAGTTGGAATTCTTAGAAAAGCAGTACAAAACCATCACCGTCGCCGAGATCGCTAAGTTGGCGGAGTCTCCCTTCACAAGGATCACTTATACCGATGCTGTGGCGGAGCTGAGTCGCGCAAAGCAGAAGTTTGAGTTTCCCGTAAGCTGGGGCCTTGACCTTCAAAGTGAGCACGAGCGCTACCTGACAGACACGGTGTATAAGGGCCCCGTGATCGTTACCGACTACCCTGAGCAAATAAAAGCGTTTTATATGCGCATGAACGACGACGGCAAAACTGTCGCTGCGATGGACGTGCTTGCTCCACGCATTGGTGAGATTATTGGTGGTAGCCAGCGCGAAGAGCGCCTGCCACTGCTCGAGCAGCGCATGGCAGCGATGAACATTCCAACAGCCGATTTGCAGTGGTATTTAGATCTAAGAAGATTTGGTTCCGCACCGCACGCAGGCTTTGGATTAGGCTTTGAGCGCTTAGTCCAATACTTAACTGGCATGGGCAACATACGCGACGTGATCGCCTGTCCCCGGGCGCCACAACTAGTCGCCTTCTAGCGCAAAAAAGTTTATAAACAAGAGCACAGGAGGTGTTCGCTATGGGTTCGATGCGACTAGGTTCGTATGTGGGGCTCGTTGTCAAAATTACCGCTGCTGTGATGTTTGCTGTCACAGGTCCTCAGCTCCGCGCAGCGGATGAGGTCGGCACTGGTGGAATAAGCATTGATAGGGATACTGAACACTGGGCAGCACCACATCCGGGGCTGCCTTATGTTTTAGCAAACTCAAAAAGCAGTGCATTTGAAATTCGCACAGCCAATGGTCGTACTCTGAAAGTGCCTAGCGACAATCCCTCGCGAGACCGCTTCCTCACCCTTTGGTTCCAGCTACATGATCCTAAGAATGGATATTTTAGCGCGACTGGCCTGCCCTTCCACTCTGCCGAGACCTTAATCGCAGAAGCTCCAGACTACGGTCACCTGACCACAAGTGAAACGGTAAGCTACTGGGCTTGGTTAGAAGCCGTCTTTGGTCGCTACACTGATGACTACAGCCTGCTGCATTATGTGTTTGATCGTATGGAAACATATGCGATCCCCAAACTGCAGTACGGATCCGCAGCCTACAATCCAGGGTCGCCGGCGACGTACGCACCGGAGCAAGACACACCAAATCAGTATCCTGTACAAATTAGTCAAGGGATCAGTGTTGGTCGAGATCCTATCAGCGCTGAACTTGCCGCCGCCTACGGTAGCGATATTTACGGCATGCATTGGTTGATAGATACCAATAACTGGTACGGCTACGGTGCCGGCACAGACCCTGTCTATATCAATACCTTTCAGCGCGGCGCGATGGAGTCGGTCTTTCTCACCGTCCCACATCCCTCTATCGACGAATTCAAATTCGGCGCACCAGACCAGGGCTTCCTCAGCCTATTTGCTGCTGATCCAAATGGGTACAAACGGCAATGGCGCTACACCAACGCCCCAGATGCAGATGCGCGTATCGTTCAGGCGACTTACTTAGCTATGCAGTACGCGCGTGCCAGTGGCAACGTAGCTGCGGTCAAGAGCCTCGCGGCGAAGGCAAGCCGCATGGGTGACTTCCTGCGCTATGCCATGTTTGATAAATACTTCAAATCCATTGGCTGCCAGAGCCCCCAGTGCCCCGCTGGATCTGACTACGATTCGGCACATTATTTGATGGGTTGGTATTACTCTTGGGGTGGCTCATATCCAGCAGACCAAGGCCAATGGTCTTGGCGTATCGGCGGCAGTCACGCTCATTTTGGCTACCAAAACCCGCTTGCTGCTTATGTGCTGAGCGCAGACCAAGACTTTAAACCAATCACACCAAACGGCGCCCGCGACTGGCAACAGAGTCTCCAGCGTCAGCTTGATTTTTATCAGTGGCTACAATCAGCTGAAGGTGCGATTGCCGGTGGCGCGACTAATAGCTGGCAAGGTCGCTACGAAGTGCCACCAGTGGGCCAGAGTACCTTTCACGGCCTCAGCTTTGAACAGCATCCGGTCTACCATAATCCGAATTCAAATAATTGGTTTGGTTGGCAGGCATGGTCCATGGAGCGCGTTGCAACATATTACCTAGAGAGTGGGGATCGCAGCATCGAACCGATGCTCGACCGTTGGATCACTTGGGTCAGTAGGAATCTAAAGCTGTCCGATGATGGCGGCTACAAGATCCCAAGCAATCTCGCTTGGAGCGGACAGCCGCATTCGTGGTCATCACAGAGCCAGCAGATAAACAGCGACCTCCATGTCACGGTTGTCGATTTCAACGAGGATGTCGGAATCGCTACTAGCCTTGCTAAAGCTCTCCTAAGTTATGCCAAAGGCAGCGCCTTACATCGAAATCAGCAGAATGCTCTGGGCGCGTCGACGCTTGCTCGCGAGATCATTGACCGCACCTGGACGCATTACCGCGACGATAAAGGCGTATCCAATAACGAGGCAAGAGCCGACTACAGCAACTTTAACGCTAGTGTTTTTATTCCAAGCGGATTTAACGGCAAGTTAGGACGCGGCGCTGAGGCAAATAGCACCGCAACCTTCTTAAGCTTGCGGCCGCAATACCGTAGCGACCCTGACTTCGCCAAAGTGCAAAATTATCTAAATGGCGGCCCAGTGCCAGAGTTTCGCTACCATCGCTTTTGGTCTCAGGTTGAGGCGGCAGTTGCGTTTAGCGAGTAGCAAATAAAGCGAGCGGTCCAAGGAAGACCTAGCCTCCTTGGCCGCTCGTCAAAACTGTGGCTGAGATGGCCCTACTGGGGCCACCAAAATCAACTAAAGATCACAAGTCTCTAACCTAATTAGTCACCCAAGCTTACTGATTGTTGTCATGTGGGCAATCAGCATTGGTGCAGTCTGACTCAGTGCAGTTGCCGTCTTCACAGCGACCATCTTCACAGCAACCACCAGCGTCACAGCATTTGCTGTGGACACAATTTGGGTTGGTGCAGTCAGACTCTGTGCATGTGCCATTTTCACAGCGGCCATCTTCACAGCAACCACCGGCATCACAGCACTTCTCATGATGACAGTTTACGTTGGTGCAGCTTTCATTTGTGCAGTTACCTTCTTCGCAATCACCATCACAGCAACCACCTTCGTCGCAGCAGCGATCACCGCTAGCAGCAAACGCAGAGCTTTGCACGAGACCAAAAAAGGATGTCCATACGATAAGCAGACAATTAAGAAACTTCTTCATGAAATGCTCCCAATTAATTTTCAATTTTTTTAAACGCACGAACCACAGTTGACGAGCAGCCAAAAGACTAGGCTTCGCCGGCATCCACAACAGGACACCTCTGACTCAAACTTTGCTTTGAGTTCAAACTACTGTGACTGCGATTGGCGGGCGTTCGATCCGCGCTTCCGGCTGGGCAGAAATCACGGAATTCGCCGGGAAAGATCCACGAATTTGGAGCTTAACTTGCGACGTTAGCGACACGACATAGCGCGGCGACATAAAGGTGTGGCTATGACAGCAGCCCAAACAGACGGCCGGATGATCACAGCTACAACAGTCAGCTCTGAGCAAATCATGATCAGCTTGATTACTAGACTGATTACTAGCCTGATCCATATCTGGATCGGCACTTACCTGATCTCTCTGATCTGCCTGACGACCACCCGAGTGTGCCTGTGCACAACTTAGATCGCTCTTCTCCGAATCACACCCAGGCAGTGCCGACGCTATGTTTGCAGCGAAGAAGCAGAGACTGATCAAGATGTGGAGAATTTTTCTCATACCTATACTATAGCGAACTTTATCCTGGTGCGCATCAGTTCACTATTGCCTACCAGCAAAAATACCCGCCAATGCACTAAATAAGAATATTCTAATCATCACCAGCAGGCGTCAGCAACAAACTGAAACCACCGTCCGATTCAGCAATACGCGCGACTTTTGAGCTAATTTTTTCGCGTGGCTTGGCCAGAACCTCAGCACTGGCAAGTTCTGCCTGACGATCTCGCCACTTAAGCGTGAGTATAGTGTTGTACGCAGGCTTCCGCTCAGCATAGATGTGCTTAGCTTCACGCACCGCCGGCAGTTGCACCATCACCTGATGCGACAGACTCTCCTCGGGGCGCAGCAAGTACTGCAACTGTCCCCCAACCCCAACTAGCGTAAACACCCCAAAGAGCCACCAAAGACGAGGCCAGCGTTTCGCACTCACGTGAAATAGCTGCAGCGTCAAAATAGACAAGAATGGCGTCGTGATTGCTACGTACCAGTTAAACTTAGTAGCCGAACTCGCAAACAAAATGCATGTCGGAACAACCATGCAGACACTCAGCAACAGCAGATGATCAGCTTTGAGCCTAACCCATGCCGCACGCCACCAAGCGGTGCTAGTATCGCGCCCCCAAAACAGTAACGGCAGCGACAGCAGCAGTAAATAAAGCCAAGGCCCAAAGCGAATATCGAGGGCTTCCAGCAAATAGAGTGGAGTGCTCGTATCGCCTTCAATCTTCTCGGTGAAGCGCCGGAAGATGTCGTAATTAACCATCACGTCCCAGGAGTCAGCACCAAACTGACTATTCAAGAACGGTGTCCCAAGCTTTTTGACAGCTAGGTACCAACTACCGATAAAACCAAGAAAGATTATCAACGCACCCCAGAACGCGCCATTTTTCAACAATGGCAGGGCACGGCCACGCAGGAGCACATACAAACCTAGGCCGGGGAGAAAAAGCCCCATCATAAAGCCTTTGGTGAAGAAGCACAGGCCACCGCACACACCAGCAAGAAGCAGGAGTGAGTCCCCACCCTTTTTCTCGTGCCGCTGCAGCAGATAAATCATCGCCATCGCTGTCACGATAAATAGGGCGTCAAGATCACCGGTACGACTAACATGCTGGCCAACAATTCCTCGGCACAGCAGCAAGATCATGCAGGTTATAGCGGCCGTCACTTGGCCGTGGTAGAGCCGCACCAGAAGATACGTGAGCATGACTATGCCCACCCCGGCCAGCGCCGACGGTGTCCGCAAAGCCCACTCGTTAAACCCAATCAACTTATACGACAAAGCAATCAACCAAACCCCGAGCGGAGGCTTGGCCAACCAGTCGTCTGGTAGGCCGTCAAAATAGTAATTGATGAAATCACCACGCCGGAGCATCTGCCAGGCAGACTCGCCGTGGCGTGTTTCATCCCAAAGCCTGACGCCGTGATCGCCTAGCTGAAAAAAGCAAATCACGAATGCGGCAAGCGCCACCAAAGTTGGCAGCACCCTTGTGTGACGGCGAATCCAGTTAAGAGTCACTCCTCGCCCCGATGCTCAAGGAGACCTGTATCTGCACGACGCGGCAGCGGCTTACCAACAGCAGTCTGGACGAAATAAAGTGGCCGCCTTTTCACCTCATTGAAGATCTTGCCGATATAAAGGCCAAAGACACCGATAAAAGTGAGATTAAGCCCGAGGCTTAGCACGTTGAAACTAAGTAAGGACACCCACCCAGGAGCAAGTGGCGTGATTTTTAGTAACACAAGGACGATCGATACGATGATGTAGATGGCTGCCAAAAAAGAGATGAAACCACCAACAATAAGCGGCAACTTCAGACCTACATCGGAAAACGACACAATGCCGTCCGACGCCAACTTCAGAGATTTCCTGATCGTGTAACTACGCTTACCGGCAAACCGCGGCGGACAATCAAATTCCATCAAGGTTTGGCGGAAGCCAATGTAGGGCACCATACCCCGGTAAAACTTCAACCGCTCTGTCATCGACTTCAAAGCGTCCACACAGCGGCGATCGAGCAGACGGAAGTCCGGACTGTGCGGAATAATTTGCACATCGGAGGTGCGATTATAGGTCCAATAAAATAGGCGCGAGAGCAGGTCGCCTTTGGCATTAGTCTCGGCAGTGTTGCGACGGAGCATGTTCACGACATCGTAACCATCACGCCAAGCCGCGACCATAGCCGGAATTAATTCCGGTGGGTGCTGCATATCCGCATCCATACAAATCACAACATCACCCCGGGCACTATCGAGACCGCACGCAAGTGCGGCCATATGTCCGACGTTACGCGACAGACAGATGCCGTTGATCCGTGAGTCCTTGGCAGCAAGCTCCGTGACCCGCGCAAACGTGCCGTCCTTACTGCCGTCATCGATGAAAAGGATTTCAAAGTCTGGCGTCAGAGTAGACAAAATACGCGTCAGCTCATGGGAGACCTTTGCGACGCAATCCGCCTCGTTATAAGCAGGAATGACCACAGAGATGGAAAATTTAGCAGGACGTTGCAAAGTATTCAGTGGGTGAGATCCTTAAACTGAATCAAATTAATCTGGCGCCGGGCTACTACCTCAGCAACGGCTGGACTGATCAATGCTGCCAGCTCTCCAGCCCAAGCAAATGTCTGATAGCCCCATGGTAGATTCTCACGCAGATAAGGGCAATCCAGCCCTGGGTGGGTCATCAACTCCATAGTGCCAACCGGCATTCCTTCTAGAATCTTACAGACGGTAGCTGCATCAAGGCGACCGCAAACGTCAAACCCAGCGAAATATTTGGTCCCGCCGATCCCGTTGCGAGCAGCGCGGCGACGCGCCCGGTACCCTAGCGCCCGCAGCGCCCAGTTATACGGAATGCGTCGCATGGAGCCTGGCACGGTGCGGCTGAGTGCCGGCAGACGCAGCCACTTGATCTCGTATTTATTCATTAATTTCAGGACAATATCAAGCACACCGGGGAGCAGGTGCAGATGCTGGGTGCCATTTGCAAAGGCTATCGGACCGATCTCGGACCGCATCCGAGAGAGCTGCAGATCGAGCTCTTCCTCGAGTTCGCCCAGATCAATCTGACCCTTTAGGTATTTGGCGATAAATAGTGGCCACCCTCGGTGGAGGCACACACTACCCTGGCCAAAATACTGCAAATCATCTGACAGAGTGCTCTTCTTACCGAGCAGAGAGTAGCCCTCGACAATGCCAAGATGAGCACCAATTTCAAGGCCAGGGTTTTGGCGCCTGAGTTCGAGAGCAGCACCTGTAGCCATACCGTTCATCAGCAACGCGGTTGAGCGCAAGATGCCTTGCTGATGAGCGATTACAATCCCTTGGTTGATTTCGTCGGTAAGACCGAAATCATCCGCAGTGACGATCAGATTACGCTCATTTTGAGAGCCAACGTACTTCATGATGCCCCGCATTAGCCTCCAAAAACTATAAGCCGAGAGCCACAGCTCTCTCCGCCAATCCACCTACTACTGAGTGAAAATGCCGATGCTGACGCAACTTATCGGCCCCAAAACGACGCTCTAGCTCGACCCGTAGCTCAGGTATCTTTGCCGTACCACCAGTACAGCAAACAATCTCAATCTCATCAGCTTTAACCCCGGCACGTAGCAGGGTCTCGTCTAGGGCCCCAACAATCTGGGTCACTAAGTCGGCACTGACTTCTTTAAACTTAGTCGCCGACAATTCCTCTTCAACCACAATGCCAGGATGATCAAAGCGAAAATGCGAAATCTCGGAACCCGACAATTCGATTTTGCTTTGCTCAATGGACTTAAACAATTTGTAGCCCAGATGCTCCTCAATCAGGATAAACAACCGGTCCATCCGCAAAGAATTTTCCGGCGTAATCGACCAGCGTTGCGCTTCCTTAAGGAGGAGCATGATATCGCTGCGTGAGAGGAACGAGATATCAGCAGCGGAACACAGTTTATTAATCAATTGCTGCGGTAAATGCAGATCATTATTGCCCATCGGCATGCGATAAACGATCTCTGAACCAAAATGAGGCGCGATCATGTGCTTCATGATGCCGCCGTCAAAGCGATCACCGGCAATTGGAATACCGTGGGTCGCGAGCAGATCGCGGTCTGTAAACCGATCACGGTCCATATTGAGCACCGTAAAGTCCGAAGTACCACCACCAAAGTCGGCAATTAGAACCTTGCGCCGTTTGTCTAGTTGATGGCGAAACTCATAAGCTGCTGCAACTGGCTCTGGACAGAAAGCCACGTCCTTAAACCCTGCCAAATTCGCTGCGCTCGTTAAGCGCTTCTCTGCCAGAGCATCTTTGGTGGGGTCACTGGCGAAGACAGCCGGACGACCAAGCACCACTGCCGTGACATCTTGATCAAAATGCTTATTGGCGCGCTCTCTCAGTTCACGCAGGAACACGGCGATAAGCTCTGGCAAATTATAAAAACGGTTAAGCACGTGAGTACCGGAGAAGCTCGGATCCGGCAGGTATTTTTTCAACGACCGGAACAAACGTCCCTCGGCGAGATGCTCGCCGTATTGGGTCACTGCTTCCGCACCGAAATACCATTTACCGACAGACGGTGTGTAGAGCACGCTCTTGAGCACGGTCGGATCTGGGGCACTTGGATCTAGACCAATGGGAGGTAGCGTCAACACGCCATCGGTCGCTGCCAAGAGTGAGTTAGATGTCCCGAAATCAATTGCGTAGCACCGCGCTGCCATAAGTCTCCCTATATCCTGTCACTTACTGCTGTCTGGATCTTTATTAGTACCATGCTAACGCCTGGTTGGGGGGGAATTTGCACCGCAATCGGTAATTCGCCGATGCAGCGGGTCTCAAGCGAAAGCTAGGCCCGAATCCGAACACTAAGTATTTAAAATAAAAGAGATATTTTCAACGGTTTCCTCTCGTCCTCAAGTATTCGCCGTGCCCACCGAAGCAGAGGTCACAGCATTTAGGTTAAAAAGGTCCGCAAATAGAGATGAATCCCAAACTCCGCAGTCTCGGCTTTTGGCTGGCATTCTTTGCCAGCGCCCTGGGCCTATCCTGGTGGATGTACACACCAGCGATGAACGGAGCCCCGATCTGGGATGACAACGAAGCTCTGTTTAACTACCCGCTGATCAATTCACCTTTTAGTACAGTCGCTCGCATCTGGCTTAGTCACCAGGCGCCGGATTTTTGGCCACTTCACTACACTTGGTTTTGGTACGCCTATCGCTGGTGGGGTACTTGGACCTTCCCCTATCACCTCACCAACATCATCCTTCATGCACTGAATACGACTCTCATTGCCGCCATACTCCGGCGCCTAAAAACACCCGGTGCTCTTTTTTGCGCCTTGTTATTCTGCGTGCATCCATTGAATACCGAGGCAGTAGCCTGGATCGTGCAATTTAAAACTCTAGCCAGCACGACCTTGTGCTGGGGATCTTGGCTGGCTTTTTTAGTCTATTTAGAAAGAGTCCCGCGTACTGATAATAATACGGTTAAAGATCAGGATAAGGATAAGGATAAGGTCCCAAACCAGATCACATCGACTCGTGCACGAGCGTATATACCCTATGTTCTTTCTCTTTTACTTTTCGTCGCTGCTTTACTAACAAAATCTGCCGTCATATTTTCGCCGATCATTCTGGCCGTCGCAGCTTTCGCGACTTTCCGTAGCTGGCGAAGTACCACTCTTAAGCTAGCTCCATTTTTTGCCGCTGCCCTGCTGAGTGGCATTGCTGCGGCCTCCTGGTATGCACCGGACGCTGCATTACCTCTCGGTGAAACACTGGATCTAGGACCATTGTATCTGCGCCTAGCTCGCGCCGGCTGGAACTTCTGGTTCTATCTTAAGCAAGCCATGTGGCCGTCAGAGATCGCATTCATCTATCCGAAACTAGACTTGGGTAGCGCTAGCCCATGGACTTTTTTACCAAGCCTCGCAGCAGTCGCGTTACCTCTAGTCGCCTGGTGGGGACGCCGTCGCTGGGGCTGGGCTGTGCCTGCAGCCGTGTGTTACTACGGCCTCGCTTTAGCGCCTGTGATTGGAATTTACGGCATTTACTTCATGCGCTTTGCTGACGTTGCCGATCACTGGCAATACATGGCGATCATTGCGCCGATTTATCTCGTCGTTCAGCTAGGCATGCAGCTGCCCGTACCAAACCCAGTGAAGCTGACGGCTGTTTGTGCGCTTATCGGATTTTTCGCCCATAAAACACAGCAACACGCTGCCGTGTACCAGAGTGAAAAAGCAATTTGGTCGGACACCCTCAAGCGCAATCCCAAGTCTTGGCTAGCACATAACAATCTCGGCAAAATCTTACTGGCCGAACAAAACTTCAGTGAGGCCGAAATTCGTTTTCAGTCTGCGCTGAAACTCAAACCTGATTTCCGCGATGCTTTCAATAACCTCGGAGCCTCTTACATAGAACAAAATATCCTTGATGAAGCTCTGCGGACACTTCAGCATACCGTCAAACTTTGGCCCGACTATGCTGCCGCTAGATCAAATTTAGGAGTCGCATTAACGCGACTCGGCCGCTTCGATGAAGCAGCACTGCACTTGCGACGTGCCTCTGAACTCGCGCCAGAAGATGCGAGTTATCATAAAAACTTAGGCTACACGCAGCAAAGACTACGGCAGCTGGATGCGTCCATAGCATCGTACAGACGAGCCGTGTTGCTATCCCCTCGCCCAGATTATTTCAGCGACCTTGGCCAGATACTACGCGAAGCTGGCTATCTCGATGAAGCGGTCGCGGCCCTGCAGCAAGCACTACGCCTGCAACCTAATCACGGACTAGCGATGGCCAACATCGGCTTTATTGCAATGGCACGCGGGGACTTAAAATCAGCGCTGCGCTGGCTCGAGCAAGCGACCGCGGCAAGCCCCGACAGCGCGATGATTCACCTAGCGTTTGCCAGCTGCCTACTACAGGCAGGGGACCGCGCTGAAGCTGCCAAGCAACTGTCAGCCGCCCTGGCGATTGACCCAGCGACTCCGGGCGCGGCTGATTTGGCGGCGAGGTTGCGGGACGCTTCGGGGCGCTGATAAATCCAAATTCTATGCGGCACTAAGTTTCCTTGTTTACTTAATAGAGCGACTACACTGTGTCTGTTATGCACGCAGTCCTAGCACTCATTTAAACTGCGGCTGCAAACCCTGCCAGCACTCCAGATAATCTCGCTGTAAAACTGGCGTATTCAGCGCCCATGCGCTTGGCCGATACACATAAGCCGTCTCAAACATGAACGCTAACGTATCACCTTGATATACCGGCTTCAGCTGCGCTTCACTCGCCGAGGCGAAAGCAGCCGCCTCTGGCCCATGTGCGCTCATACAATTGTGTAAACTACCACCACCTGGCGTGAAACCACCGGCAGGCTTAGCGTCATAGACGCCATGCACGAGCCCCATATACTCGCTCATTATGTTGCGATGGAAATAGGGCGGCCTAAACGTATCTTCCGCCACTAACCAGCGGGGCGGAAAGATGACGAAGTCTACATTTGCTGTACCCGGCTTGCCGGAAGGCGCTGTCAGCACAGTAAATATGGATGGATCTGGATGATCAAAACTAACAGTATTAATGGTATTAAAGCGCCGCAGGTCATATTTGTACGGCGCATAGTTTCCGTGCCATGCAACGACGTCAAACGGTGATTGCGGCAGTGTCGTGCGCCAGAGATTACCGGAAAATTTACAGACTAATTCGACAGGCTGCTTAGCCTCGTCGCCGCGAGCATACCAAGCAACTGGTGTTAGGAAATCGCGACTGTTCGCTAGGCCGTTTGCACCGATTGGCCCACGATGCGGTAGCTGGAAATGATCGCCGTAATTCTCACAGATATAACCGCGAGCAGTTGGGCCAGCAAGGCGCACTTGAAACTTGATGCCGCGAGGAATCACCGCAATCTCTTGCGGCTCGATACTCAAACAGCCCAGCTCAGTAACCAGCAAAAGCGCACCTAGTTGGGGTACGATGAGTAATTCGCCATCAGCGTTATAGAACACTCGATCGGTCATCGACTTATTAGCAACGTAAAGATGGACAGCGGAGCCTGACCGCGCTGCAGCATCGCCGTTGCCACAAACTGTAACGATCCCCTCGACGAAATCCGTCGGCGCGATGGGCAAAGGCAGTGGATCCCACCGCAGTTGATCCGGTGGCGGTGGCACCTCAGTAAACGGCCCGCTACGGAACGTTGCATGCGGCAGTGGCATGAACGAGCTATGCCGCACGCTTGGCAGCACGCGATACATCCAGGTCCTTAGATTCTCTGCATTTGGCGCTGTGAAAGCCGATCCATTTATTTGCTCGGCATACAAGCCGCGTGCGGCACGCTGCGGACTATTGCGACCTACAGGCAGGGTCCCAGACTCCGCTTCGCTCTCAAAATAATTACCAAACCCACTTTGGTAGCGCCACTCGCTCACGACTGTTTCCTCGATAATGGCTCGCCGTAAATAGCGATAAATCGATGGGATGTTAGCCGAATGAGAATGAATTGTATAGGACGACGCAGGTTCGTCTGACGACCACATTGCCGAGCACCTGCATGCCGGAATGATGTTTAGCTTCAACGTGACCCAGTGACCTTAACGGCACGAAATTAAATGCAATTTCAACCGCAATAGGCGATGATCAAAGAATCCACGCCTAACTGAGTGAGTGCCATGAAACAGCTGAGCAATATTGTTGCCATCATCCTCGGAGCCATCATCGCCCTTGCCATTGGTTTGCGTGTTGCTCTTGGCTTCGTTATCGGCTCGGATAGTTTTCGTGGCTATTTTAACGACTATTTAGAACGCTCACTGCACAGCGTCCTGCCTACCCTGATGAGCGAAATCAAAGACATTGAACTGAGTGGCGTGGCTAATCTTCTGCTCCAGGACGTTACTATCCGCAATAGCCGCAAGATCTCTGCCACCCTAAATTTGAAGCGTATATTAGTCACCCCCCAACTCAGTACGCTATTCATTGGAGAATCCTGGCACTTCGACATTGAGGCCATGTTTGGTGATTATGGCAGACTGACGATCCATGGCTCTGCGCCCAAATGGATCTTGCGCGCCCCAGAAGCCGGTAGGACCTATATCGGTGCCTTGAGACTCGAAGGCACTGCAGTGGACATTGATGCCGTCGCTATTAGCAACATCATTTTCTCAGACAAAGCCGCTCCAAGCTTCTATCTGAGTCGGGGCCTACTAGGCGGCGATGTCCATTTTAGCAAACCACTGCGCGCGGCAGAGGCAGCT
>CAIWTN010000130.1 GCA_903915625.1 uncultured Pseudomonadota bacterium
ATTTGTTCACTTGAGCAAGCGAAAAGGCCGAGGCTTAGTCCTAGACTACTGACCACGAATGTAAACGGTGTCGGCTTTAGAACCATGGCTTTTTCTCCCCTGTAAACTCCTTGTCGGTAGGCACCCGGACGGGCTTGAGGGAAAAATATAAACAGCTAAATATATTAGATAATACGACGTATTAAACAGTCATCGGTGATTATCTCTGTTTAAAGTCCCCCTTCTTCTGTAGACATCAGCCCTGGCATAGCCCCCGCAGAACGATCTTCTGATCATAAGACAAGAACTTATATGCGGTTAGATGCTCGGTAGTGACCTGAGCGATACGGCCCTTGCAGGCTTCGCCTAATTTTTCATAGGCCCGCTCGACATAATTTGAATCCATCTCGAATCCCAAAATCACAAAATCCTTAGCCTCGGCGGTCACCCATTTACCTTTGCCGTAACGCGCATTGGGATCCATCGATCCAATATACTGCTGATGAATCGAATAAGAGCAGCCGCTAGCCACCGCACTAAGCAGCACAAGGACGCCGATACTTAGCCTGCGGCAAGCATTCGTCACAAACATGCTCAAACCTTCCGTTTCTTCTTAGTACTGACGCTAGCAACTTTGCGGACGCAGTAACCTTGGAGACTGACTTTTTGCACCACAACCAAACCAATGAAGTAATTGACGTCTTCGTGCTTACTGAGGACTCCTTCAATTGCGCCGTCCTTACAGCGACCCACAAAGTCAGCACGCGCCTCATCCAAATAGTCTGTATTAAACGGGATCCCAATTACGATCGGTGAGCTAGTCTGCGTCTTCACTACTGATTGGCGAAATGATGATTCCGGCAGCTGACTGATGCTGACGGAGCGAACCGTCATACACCCAGAAAGACCTTGTACTACCAAGGCCGCGAGAGCAGGCTTATGCCACTGCTTCTTCATAGAGATATCTCCGGTTCTAAACTACCATCCGGACCACTTGCCACGCCGTCTAATGAACGCGCGGCCCCGTCAGTGTTATCGGCGACCCCACTCCCATTCACGCAATACCCCTTGGCGAGCGTCTTGCGTTCCCAATAAAAAAACCCTACGTATAGCGTCGTTAAATCCTGAGTCATAATTCCGCGCACACTGCCGCTGGGACACTTGTCACGCAACTTACGGGTGAGCTGCAGGACTTCATCATTATCAAAGTTAAAACCCAGGATGATATTCTTCGCAACCGCGGCTTCAACAAGACGTCCACGTTCGCGCGGAACGTTCGTCTCAGATACTGCGCGTGTGTAAGTGCATGCACTCAAACAAACCGTCGTCACCATCGGGATCAAAGGTAAAGACATTCGCCACACAAACGACATGAGGGCTCCTGATTATTTAACGCAAACCGCTTCAATTCTCACAATCTCGCCCTTTATCACCGGATAAGCTCTAGTCTCCCTGATCGAGACTAGGTCAGTGAGGCGGCCACCTGAGCACTTCTCGATCAGCAAATCAGGAACGGCTCTCGCATAAGCTTCATTAAAGACCGGCGCTCCGGTGCGTGGACCGAACTGAAAGTATGTAGTGTAAGCGTGCGACGCTTCCCCTAGATTTTTTGCCGGCCCCACTGACTTGGCAATGTCACCAATTTCATTAAAGTCGACCGTAGTCTCGCTTACTTTAACGCTGACTGGTGTGCCACGACCAGCGGGTACATGTTCGACATCGCCTAGTTGGGTCCTGTGCAGCACCGCGCACCCCCAAAGGCCAAGAGCAGCAGTGACCATGACAGATTTACTCATCACCGTAGATTGCTGAAGGCAACGCATGCAACACCTACACTAATGATTCAAGAATAAATTGATTTCCTGTTTAGGATAATGGGCTCAGTTAACTTCGGTCAATCGGTTTCGCCAAGCACCGCCACCTGCGACACCTAATGTTTGATCCCGATTTTGCCGATTCGTCGCGTCAGACCAGCTACGTCAAGGAGAGAAGGTTATGTCCGCCGGCAAGACACCAACGGCTGATACTGCTAAAAAGATTGAAGACCGTGAATTTCCTCCAGGAAAACTTATATTTTCCTCTGGTGATCCTGGCGGAGATTTACTGTTCATCGACGAAGGCCAAGTCGAAATCTTTAACGTCAAAGATGATCGAGACATAAGACTGACCTTAATGGGGCCCGGAGAGATCATTGGAGTCATGACTTGTCTCACCGATGGTGCTCGCATGGCATCAGCTCGTGCGCTGACCAAGACCCGTTGTCGGATGGTACCGCACGCAAATATTGTGAAGACCATCGAAACTCTACCACCTTGGTTAAAAGTAGTACTGAAGGAATATTCGGCGCGTTTAGACCAAATGAACAGCGCATTTGCCGACCAATCGGTGAAGATTAGCGAACTCGAAGAAAATCAATTAGGCCATCTCTACTATGCAACGCTGATGGTTTCCGCCATCAGTGGCATGGCAGACTACCTAGCGATCACGCAGGAAGCGGGAAAAATTGTCGTAATCGACGATTTATTACAGAAACTGGAAATGGTTCTTAACATGGAGCGGCCGCTACTCGACCGCGTCTTCGGTGTACTTCTCGAATCTGGCCTAGTACGGGTGGAGATCGAACCTGAACGCAAACGACAAGTCATCAAACTTACAGCTGCGCAGAAACTATCTCACTTCGTCCAATTCGTTCGCGACACTAAACACGGATCTGCGAAGAAGTACCTAAAAGCCCAGTTCAACTACAAAGAGACGAGGCTGCTGTCCGCTTTAGTCAAATTTTCGCAAAGACAAGGCTTAGCGCTAGATCAAAACTGCACCTTAACTTTTGCGCAACTTCAGCAGGACCTTCAAAAGGCTCTCGGCGTCCCATTTGAAGAGGCTGCACTTAGCAAGGCGGCAACCCTGCAGTTAATCACGATCACGGATAAGCCCGGAGCGATCGAGTTCAAGCCCGTGACCTTAGCGCGCACCATTGCCTGTGTCGAAGCCATCCTCAGGCTTAAGGAATTAGATCAAGAAAGAGCTTGCCTTTAGGCAAGGAAGGCCGTTACCACTGTGACTTCCCATTAGGTACTTTTATTCCTCGACAGAGGTCCCGAAACGCCCCATGCTCCCGGAACAACCAATAGACGCCGTACGCAACCGTAAGACCCTAAGATTATTCATCGTAGTGGACGACACCCTAGACACGCGCTACAAGGTCGTCAATCCGAGCGGGGAAGTGCTGATCTTACCAGATCTGCTATTTGACGAAGATCCGATCACAGTGACTCCGGATCAGTTCGCGACCGAATTCACACCGGAACAACTAGCGGCATTCGCGGAATATAGTGAGAAAGCCGCAGTTCAGGCAGCACTAGCCAAAGCAGCCGCTGCCCGCGCTCCGGAGCCGCGCCGTGTTGTTGCCGAGCCAGCTAAGCGACCGAAGACCAAGCGGCAGGCAACTCCGGTGCAGTCGCGGAGAGGCCTAGGCGCGTCCTGGACGGCTCCACGCCTTACTTTTTACAAACATAAAATCGAACCCTTACACCCCAAGCAGTCATTCAAGATCACGGTCGAAGGTAATGGCGAGTTTGAGCTGACCAAGGAAGAGTTCGTTGCCCAGTTCAATGACGTCATGATGTCACCTTCCTACCGCTCTGACGGTCTATACACCTACCCGCAGATCCCGGAGAAGATGCAGCGCTACCGGAAGTCGTGAGCCATTAAGACGGACCCCAAAAAACCCAAGCGACTGATGACCCGGCACGGATTCACCGAGCTGGCCAAGGAGCATGATGAGCTGCTCCTCGTCGAGCGCCCTAAGGTGGTGCAAGGCATTGCCATTGCCGCGGCCGAAGGTGACCGGTCGGAAAATGCTGAATATATTTACGGAAAGAAACGCTTACGCGAGCTAGACAAGCGCCTCCGTTACCTTGGGACCTTGCTAAAGGACGTTCAGCTCGTCGATCCTGCCACTCTCCGCGGTGATCGCGTGTGCTTCGGCTCAACTGTTCTTGTGCGTGACGAACATGACGTCGAAAAGTCCTACACCTTAGTTGGTGAGGGCGAGACTGAGTTTCTTGCCGGCAGTATCTCCTATAAATCACCGGTAGCGCGGGCACTACTTGGCAAACGTGTCGGTGATGTGATCGTGGCCCAAAGACCTGCAGGCGAGATTGAGCTCGAGATCATCGGCTTGTTATTTGCTGGGCGACCTTGGGAAAATCAGGACGCCTGATCACTGATCAACGTATGAGTCGCCCGTGACGGCCGACTAGACCCTAAGCTAACATAAAAGCGGACTGTCTCATCTAGACCCCGGAGTGATTTCTATGAGTTCCATGAAGGCCAGTAAGACGACCACACCTGCGTCCAAACAAAGTCACGACAGTGCCACACCGCCAAACCTGGTCCAATTCATGCTCAGGCACTGGCGGGTGCGTCCGACGAAGGTGAAGCCACTCAAGCATCTAGCTCAACATAAATCGCGCCGCGCTGCCCTCAGCCAAAAATTCCCAGGCGAACTGATCGTGGTCCCCACTGGTCACCGCAAAGTCAGAGCTAACGACACGTTCTACCCGTTTCGCCCTGGGTCTGACTTCTTCTACCTAACGGGCTGCCATGAACCAGACTGCGTTTTGGCTTTGGTGCCCAGCGGCAAGAGCGGCCACAAGGCGGTTTTATTCGCCGAACCCAACCCAGGCAAAACGGATGCCAGCTTTTTTACCGACCGCATCAACGGTGAGCTGTGGGAGGGCCCGCGGCCTGGACTGCCGGAAATCCAGACCCTCACTGGTGTCGAAGAATGCTTGCCACTCAGTGAGCTCGACAATTTCCTCCACACTGAGGCTAAAAAGGCGCCTGCGGGCCACCGTATCTTGCTCGACTTTGCCCCGAAATGTGAAGAGTTGCTGGCTGCTACTAAAAGCGCCAGCAAAGTCGCCCACCAGCGAAACAAGGACTTAGCCCACACCTTAAGCGAGCTAAGGCTGCTCAAAGACAACACGGAACTTGCCGAGCTAGCTGCCGTCATCCGCGCCACCAAGAATGGCTTTGAGGACGTGATTCGGGTGCTAAAAACGGCCACCAGTGAGCGCGAACTCGAGACCACCTTCTGGGCCAGAGCACGCCAAGAGGGTAACGACGTCGGTTACGGCACCATCGCCGCTGCCGGCGAGCATGCCTGCACTCTGCACTGGAAGCGCAACGACGGCAAACTGCGGCCACGCGACCTGCTGCTCCTCGACGCCGGGGTCGAAGGGCACAATCTCTATACCGCCGACGTCACCAGAACGCTGCCGATCGGCGGCAAGTTTAGTCGTGAACAACGGGAGATTTATGACCTCGTGCTTAGGGCGCAAAAATCTGCCATCAAGGCCGTACGGCCAGGTAACGACTTCATGGAGCCCAATCGCGTAGCCATGGAAGTCCTAGCTTTAGGACTCGAGGAGCTAGGAATTCTACCGATGTCGGCCGAGGAAGCACTGTTGCCTGAAAATCAGTTTTATAAGCGCTACACCTTGCACAATGTCAGTCACATGCTTGGGCTGGATGTGCACGACTGTGCCCAGGCTAGGAGCGAGGCTTATAAGTTTGGCAAATTGACGCCGGGCATGGTCCTCACCGTAGAGCCGGGTCTTTATTTTCAGCCCGACGACTTAACGGTGCCAGCACGTTACCGCGGTATCGGTGTCCGAATTGAGGATGATGTTGTGGTCACAGCCAAAGGCTGCCGCAACCTATCGGCCGCTATCCCGAGCGACGCCGACGAGGTGGAAGCCTGGATGCGGGCGGTATGGAAGCGAAAAAATTAGCATCTTTGCTCGCACCGGCGTTAAGATCCGCATCGGCATGACCTACTCACCACTCACCTATCAGGCAGGCACAGGAGCCGACGCATGCGTCATATACTAGTTACTGGTGCAACGGACGGAATCGGCAAGGTGACTGCTCGTGAGTTAGGCGCCGAAGGTACCAGTGTTTGGATAGTCGGCCGCAACGCAGAGAAGACCGCTGCGGTCGTCAGAGAATTAACGGCATTAAAGCCCGGCGCAACCTACCACGGCCTCGTCGCGGATCTAGCGCGCCCGCCGGAAGTCAGCCGACTAGGCCGCGAGTTACTGGACAAGCTGCCACATCTTGATGTGCTGGTGAATAATGCGGGCGCATTTTTTAGTACTTTCGAACAGACGCCGGAAGGATTTGAACGCACCTTTGCTCTCAACCATCTCAACTATTTTATCCTGACACATCACCTGTTGCCGGCCCTGAAAAAGGCGCCCAAAGGTCGCGTCGTGAGTGTTGCCAGCGACGCACACCGCATGGCGAAACTAGATTTTGATAATTTGCAGGGTGAACACGGCTATAAGGGCTGGACTGCCTATGGTCGGTCCAAACTTTGCAATATTTTGTTTACCAGAGAACTAGCTCGGCGCCTGGCGGGAGGCACTGTCACGGCGAATTCACTACACCCCGGATTCGTCGCCTCTAAGTTTGGCCACAACAATGTGGGCGCAATGAACCACCTTTTAAAGTTTAGCCAAAAAATCTTCGCTATCGACGAGAATGCCGGTGCTAAGACGAGCATTTATCTGGCGAGCTCTGCCGAAGCGGGCAAATTTAGTGGCCAGTATTTTAGTCGCTGTAAACCCAGCACGCCGACGCTGGCGGCGCAGGATGACTCGGCCGCACTGCGACTGTGGACTATTAGTGAACAAATAGCAGCGCCCTACCTCCCCTAAGCTAGCTCCTCCCTTCTGCCGATACGTAGGTTGGCGGGGGGTGTAGGATATGAATCAAGGCCTAAAGCGCATGCTGTCGCGCATTAGCGACAGCCCTAAATCTACGTTAATCGATCGATATCTTGTTTTGGTAAGCGAATTACCAACTGACATCGAGAAAAGCGATCATGTCCTAGCGCTAGCAGAGTCTCTAGTCGACAAATCGCCCAACAACGCACTGCGCATTGCCCAAATGGTGCATAACGCCGAGCCTGGGAATCTGCGCGCCTTCGACGTCCTCATCGCAGCCTTCGAACGCTTAGGAAAAATAGCAAAAGCTGGCGTCTTACGCCTAGAAAAGGAAAAGGTAGAGAAACTTGGCGAACCTCAAAATGTTACCGAAATAATTAGCGCCGACTCATTTGTGACACCCCCACCACCACTGGCAGCCGGGGACGTGGACCCTACGGAAGACGGTACTTCCATTTACAGCTTAGCCTCCGAGCTGGCAGCGCTGGCTGGGGATGACTCCGTAGGCGGCGCCCAATCAGAGATGTTACTTAACGAGTCCGTGGCAGCACCTGAGGGCAGGGCTGAATTAAATTTGAACGACAGTCCAAACAAAGGCCGTCCATCAAATCAGAAAACTCCGCCGGTACCGCCAGCGCGAGGCGCCTCCCCTAGCTCGGACGAAGGCGAAAAACCGCGGCCCTTAAGCCTATCGCTAAAGCCCCAGCTCCCATCCAGTCGTTCTGAAACTGTGGTGACTAAAGGCCCACCGAATAAGTCAAAACAACCGACAAAGCCACCATCTAATCTGAATAAACTGCAAAACTTGGTGGAAGGCTTTCTCCGTGAACGCAGCAGTCAACGCGTCACGGTAGACTCAGCCGGGGTAGCCACTCCACCGTCCGCCAATGCCAAGATCCGGCTAGGGGAAAATCCGCGTGAGGAAGCTCCTCCAACACGCAAGAGCCACTTAGAGGCAAAATCAACGACATCGCGACAACCTATACCACCGAAAAAAAATGACGAGTTGTCAGCGCTTGAGTCAGATCAAAGCCCACTTCGTGACCAAGATCCCCCACCTACCACCACGACCACTGACCCCAACTCGGCCGCATTGGATTGGCTGGCTGCCGATCTTGAAGCCTATGCTACACCACAAATTGATGGTGCTTCTCCACTTCCTTTATTAGACCTGAAACACCCCTCAGAAAGTGACTTAGCGAGACATCAAGGTCCCAAACGAGCACGCCAAAAAGGGCAACTGATCGAGGTGTTAGGCCCTGATGCATCGCTACCGAAAGTTCCGATGCTGCCATCGCAGTTTTGGGACCCACTCAGGGCACAAGTTGCCGGAGCGACATGGGACGCGCCACTAGCCAAACACAAACAACGTCGAGACTCAATTTTAGCAAACCTCGACGCTCCGAAGGTCCCACAATTGACCGTGCCGGCCTCGCTGGTACAAGCCATTCAGGATAACTTCGAGGCCCAAGTAGCATCGGCGCCAGACGTCGCTTTGCTGCAAACTTGGGAGGTCATGCAGGCCTTATGGGGCGACAGACCAGATGCGGTTTGTGCAAAGCTCCTCACAGACCTCAATTTAGCACGCGCGACTAAAGGTTTCTGGGGCATGTATTTAGATGCCCTGCTAGCCAGGGGCGCTGCTCGCAAAGTACTGATCGAAGTGGCGACGGTCATCACTAAGGAACACCAACTAGCCTGGGCAAGAATTGCCTGGCAGCGACTTCCCACAGCCTGGCGTTCCCTTGGTGTGCGCGGCTTTGCCTGGCAGGAGGACGATGGCATTGACGCTTTGTTACAGCGACTAGCCAAACGACCGCAAATCACCATGCGGTCGTTGCTGCTCCGTTAACAGACTATTAACCGACTACCTACCGCGGTCCACCCCATCGTTAGAACGACTTAGGAGCCCCGCTTAGTAACGACAGCGCGATCAGCATAAATGCGATCGTTAACAAGGTACGCCGCTCGCTGCGCAGAGCCGGTGAGAAATTGGTAGGCCACTCAATGGTCTCCAAAGTGGGCCACTTTGTCGGAATCCAAGCCGGAACGACCGTCATGTAATCCTCGTATGCCTGACCAAAGCGCCCAACTAGCAGGCGCTCTTCGTGCTTGACGATGCAGTAGTACTGAAAGCTAAACAAAAACGCCGCTAGGGCTATAATCCAAGTCACCCCGCCAAACACCGCCAGCCCCAGAGTGATAAAAAAGTTACCAACGTAGAGTGGGTTACGGACGAAGGCAAAAGGTCCACCGGTGATGAGCGCAGCGCCAGCTGTCTCGACATTACGGGTGCGCGATACCGAACCAATAAAGGCTACGCTATAGATCCGGATCAGTTCACCAGCCACCGTCAGCAAGGTCCCCAAAACCGCTGTGCGCACAGTCGGTTCACAGGCGAAGAGCACTAATACGATGAGTGGGATCGGAGTATAGTCACGCCACTCGAAAAAACGCTCGCCAAGATCGACTGCGGACCAGTCTTTCCACGATGACCTAGAGTAACTGTAGTCGCCACGATCGCTCTGGTCGGAGGATCCACCGGTGCCTGCAGTCGTGCCTACTGCGTTGCTATTTTTATGTCCGGATTGGCCTGGGTCCTGTGGGGGCTGTTGATTATCGTCGGTCACTGGCTCGGTCCTTCATTGCGTGGCTAATAAACCAAGTTTGCGTTCACTGTTACTGTTCGACCTGACGGCCCTGCCTGGCCCTCTGGTCTGGCTCGCGCTTAGGACTGAGTCTGCTCTGCAAAAGCCACAGGAGTGGCTAAAGATAACCGACTGACTGCCTCACTGGCAACCTGAGAATCCTGCCAATCCGCATGCTTGAGACCGATAAGCGGTGGTTCCAGCGGAACCAACTGCAGCTGAAGTGGTTCGGCAAAGGTCGCACCAAAAAGACCTTCAAATAATGCGCGCGCCTTCTTGCTAGTAGAAAACAACATCAGCTCCCCACTACCATCTCGCCAAAATGCATCGACATAGCTTAGTGCCGGCAAGGCTCTGGCCATCAACTCGGCCTTGACCTCGTCCCGCAAGTCACGCCGCTCTTTCGGACCTGGGGTCTTGCCAGTCTTGGCCGAAATGTCAAAAAAGCGCTGTTTGTAAATCAGCTGTAGAAGCGGTCCCGGTACTTTGCGGCGCTCAATACGCAGCCGCAGGAGCAAGCCGTCGTCAATTTGGCAATCACTCAAATCCCAGACGTGATCTGGGGGCAGATCAACTTTGACCCCGTCGATACCGACCGGTCTGACCCAACCGCAGATTTCTTCCTTCCGCACCCCCTCCAAACTCACTGGGGCTGCCTGATACGGGGCGAACAGGTCATTCAACTTGCCGAGACTGGGGCGGCGACCATCACCCAAAAGCAGATACCTGGACAGTGCAACACTACCTTGTTGAATTCCCAAAACTTTCGCCCTCTCTACAGTCATTGAAGGGCCTTATGTTACTACGCTGAGCGCTCGCGTCTACGTGCTTTTAAAGATAGAGCCGGGATTGCCGATGAAATTCTTGAAAGCAAGCTGCACGGAACAATTAGGCCATAAGAAGGCGACCTAATGCGTAACGATCAATCCACCGACTTTGCGACCTATCGCGAAATTATGGGCGAACTCCTTCGTCCCATCGAAGGCCATGGTCTGGACGTCGATACTTTGAAACGCCTACATGAAAGCAAACTAGTCTACTTAGAAAACCTAAGGGTCCGTTGCTTTGTCGAGCTGAACTGCGACAAACCCGGCCATTTCACCATGAATGACTACCAGTTAATCCTCCAAGCCCTGGCAGAGACCAATAGGCACCTGCGAAATCTGATCTTGCTCGCCATCAGCAGCAATCTAAAAAAACGCACGGCCGTCTGAGGCACGGGGCAACTTGGGAAACCAAACTGCCGCAGCCCCCTATAGCGTCCGGACCGAGTCTGCTATAATCATTGAACCGGTCCAGGTAGCTTTGCAAAAATGACGAGGATCTCATGCGCCGTCGCTTGCTCGTCGCCGATGATTCGTCGACGATCCAAAAGGTCATTAAAATCGCTTTTAATCGCTTCCCCGTGGAGCTGATTGAAGCTAGTTCCTTCCTCGACGCCCTGACCTCGATAGGCCAAGATGCTCCTGAGGCCCTGATCATCGATGCGAGTCTGCCCGGAGCCCGCAGCCCTAGTGATTTTGAACGCTTGCGCCAAGAGGCCCAAGGCGCTCCGGTACTACTTTTGATAGGAAGTTACGAATCGGTCGATGAGGCCGCCTTTCGCCAGGCCGGCTTTAATAATATGCTCAAAAAGCCCTTTGAATCTGCCGACATCATAGCGGCCATCGAAGCTCTGGTTGAGACTCCTCTCAGTAACCAGAGCCCAACGTTGCCACCGCCACCAGTATCCGCACCAGCTCGGGCCACAAGCGCGGTGCCGCCTCGCCCCTCAATGCCGAAAATCCCAGCACCGCCGGTGCCCGCACCGCCTCCGATTGTCATTGACTCTGATGCCATGGACATCGGCGCTACCGAGCTTACAGCCCAGTCGTTGACCAGTCAGGACCGCGCTCGTCATGCCACAGTCATACATAGCGGCGGTTTCCCTGGTCTTCCTGCGCTCGACGGCCTTAGCTCCGACTCGACAGAACCATTTGCCGACGTGGCAGCGCTAACTCCACAAGTACCTCTAGTCCCTGAGGGTCAGCGCGGTCGACGGGTGTTTAACCCAGAAAATACAGACCCCTTTGGCAATAAAGCTGGGGCACAAGCAGGAGCCGCCAGCCAGCCGGTCTCTCCCTCTATTGCCGAGATAGACTTTGACCTCAGGCTCGATGAAATGGACTCCGCTGTGTCCCTAATGCCCGGAACAGCCGTGCCCTCACAGACTCAATATAACGCACCGCCTCCGCCGCCCTTCCAGATGCCACCAATGGCCCCACGGAAGACATACGAACCAGATGATAAATCGACCCAATTTTCCCCTGATTTAGTGGATACAGACCCGAAATTCAGTGGCCCGCCGCCTGCTCAAATGCCCAATTGGGTCCGTCAAGCCGTCGAGGACTACTGCGAACGTCACTTCAAAAGTTTAGCCCGCGAAGTGATTACCGCCGAACTTAGGCGTCTGGCGGATGAGAAAGCGCGGCACCTCGTTGACAATTAGTCGCCCTTGAACGAGGATCCGGCGACAATCCGGAGGGACCCTAATGGCAACGATTCACGCGATCCAGCTCAACCCAATGATCACCCGTGCTCTCGAAGAGGACTGGGGCTTTGGCGATTGGACCACGGACCTTTGTGTGCCAGCTGACAAACAAGCTCGCGCTCGGATCATCGCTAAGGAACCCACTCTGGTGGCTGGTAGCGAAGTGGCACGAGCCGTGTTTCTCGCCGTCGACCCAACACTGCGTGTTGAGATTGCGGCTGAAAACGGCGCGAGTCTGCAGAAGGGCGATTTAATTTTAGAAATATCGGGCTCAGCAAGATCGATCCTAAAAGGCGAAAGAGTCGCACTTAATTTTCTTGGTCGGATGTGCGGAATTGCCACACTAACCAGAGAATTTGTGAAGCAACTCACCGGCACTAAAGTGCAACTTCTCGACACACGCAAAACAACCCCTGGTTTACGTCTTCTAGAGAAGTCAGCAACTGTCGTAGGCGGTGCGCGCAATCATAGGATGTGCCTAACTGACGGTGTCATCGTGAAGGAAAATCACATTCGCGCTGCTGGGGGCATCAGTGCCGCCGTGAGTCGCTTACTTGAGAGCTTGCCACCTACGCTTAAAATAGAGGTCGAAACGACCAATCTCACGGAAGTGCAAGAGGCACTCGACGCCGGTGCTGATCTAATCATGCTAGACAACATGCCCATTGCCGAAATGGCATTAGCTGTACGCACGGTCCGCGGTCGTGCGCTACTTGAGGCATCTGGCAACGTCCGTCTAGACACCGTGCGTGAGATTGCTGCAACTGGGGTTAATTTTATTTCTACAGGTGCCATCATTCATTCAGCTCGCTGGTCCGACTTAAGCCTGCTGTTTGAGACTTGATGCTGAGAGAGTAGAACCCACGTAGCAAGGAGCTCAGCTTGACGATGCCGACCATGCCGGTAGTGCACCTGCTCACAGTCGATTCGACGTCTAATTATGCTGCTCAGTTGCTTAAACAAAGCTCTGCACCGGCCACCCCTGCTCCACCATTTTTAGTCTGGAGTGAACAGCAAACTGGAGGGCGTGGGCGTCGCGGGCATGAGTGGATTAGCCCAGTCGGAAATCTCTACCTAACGATGGTGCTACCGGCACAAGCAGACGCACCCACTAAGCAAGGACTGCTGCCACTCAAGGCAGGTGTGATCATCGCTCGCTTGTTGCAACAGTATTTTGGCCTGCGTCTAACGTTAAAATGGCCCAATGATTTACTGTTCGGTGGTCGCAAACTCGGCGGCTTGCTGCTGGAAACCTCAAGCAATGGCACGCAATTTGGCGAGTTATTAATTGGGCTGGGACTCAACTTAAATCATACGCCAGATATTAAAGGTGGCGACTACCTACCTACATCTCTGAGCGAGATTTTAGGTAAAGACATTGCCGTAAATGAACTGGTGCAATTATTCGCTAGAGACTTCCTGGCTTGTTGGCAAGCGCTACCCACTTCATCGGTACCCGAAGCATTTGCCGAGTTTGGTGTCGGTCCAGATGAACTTTGCTTCCAGGATTCTCCTGATATCTCATCTAACGCCGGTGATGACGCAAACATTGGCCGGCGATGGGGACGACTCGGTGTCTTGCGTGACGACGGCAGTCAAATGATGCAGGTGTTAGAACAAGATGAATCGATAGCTCTCAGCCACGCCGATCACGGTTGGCGCTGGTCATTCCAAAGTAAAGAGCCCATGCCGCTCGCTGTCGCTGATATCGGCAATACTGCGGTGAAGATTGCTTGGTATGACGATGCACTCAACCCAACGCCAGACCGCGTCTTGGTACATGCACATCAAGAGAGCGACGACACGTTACGGCAAGCTCTAACGACTTTAAAACAGCACAGTAGCTGCCCATACCCAACGCTACACATTGTATCCGTGCGACCGGAGCAAACGAAATTATTGACGCGCCTAGCACAGGAATGTGGCTGGTCTGCGGTGACCGTTCGCAAGAGACCTGTGCGTCGCCACTGTAAATTGCACTCTTCTGGTTATCTGCTCAAGGATTTAGGGATCGATCGTTTGGCTGCAATTGAAGCGTGGTTATCAACGCTCACATCTGAACAACGGCAGTTGCAGGATCACTACGGGATCGTAGTCGCAGCGGGCACTGCAACCACGATCGATGCAGTCGGAGTCGATGGCCGACATTTCGGTGGCCTGATTTTGCCCGGACTTACCTTGGCCATGCAAAGTCTGCATCAAGTGGCGAGTCTACTTCCAGAAATCGCTGCAGAACAAGCTCTCACAGCAGAAATTGCTGGGCAGGGACTTGGACACGACACACGCACAGCGATGATGTGCGCCGCCGTTGAGATGACTCTCGGAGCGCTTAATCAGACTCGCACGAGACTCCGGGACGACATGCATCTGCAAGAACTGCCGCACGGCATATGTATGACTGGCGGTTGGGGTGAACGGCTAGCACCGCTAATTGATGCTAATTATCAGCCAAATTTAGTGTTAAACGGAGCTCGAGTCCTAGTGCTCGGTGGTTGGCAACATCCAACTTAGGATGCACTCTACCGAGCGCACAAAAAAGAGAAGCCCACCTCAATGAGGCGGGCTTCCACATGCGGAGAAGATAAACCTTGGTGAAAAGAGTTGTTGCTTTCCTGAGGGAGGACTTTCGCCCGACACTCAGAGTCTCGGATCAGGGCCGCTACAGAGTGCGGCTACTCGGGACCACCAAGGATGATTTTAGCAGACTCAGAGGACTTTGCACGGAAAGACCTGTAACCCCTTGATTGCCCGCAAAGCCGCGTCAGACAAAGGATGTAAGCTACTGAGATTGCGCTGGTCTTTGGTTTATGAGAGACAGTTAAGAGGCCCGGCATGTCCTTAGGATAGGCTACGCCCTAGCAGCCGGCTGGGTCCAACCAAGCCCTTCAATATCACTGGACTAATCGTTCCAGCCGGATGGTTGGCTGCAGTACCAACTACAGATAGGTAATTTTGGCTATGCCCCAACCGTCGCCCCTGGGCGTCCAGGTCATTCTCCCAAAGGATGGGGAGCGTCCGTCCGATGAAGCGCCGAGCATAATTTGCCGCCAGCTCGTCCGACAGGCGTCGCAGCTCAGCAGCACGCTCTTTGATCACCTCAGCCGGCAGGTGACCAGGCATCCGCACGGCCGCTGTATTCGGCCGTTGCGAATAGGGAAACACATGCAGATAACTCAACTCGAGATCTTTGATCAGAGCTACGGTATCGGCAAAGTCTTCTTCGGTCTCACCAGGAAAGCCTGGAATCACGTCAGCGCCGATACTGGCATCGGGGAAATGCGCCCGAAAGCGCCTCACCGCGTCAGCATAACCGGCGGGATCGTAGGTCCTACGCATTAATTTCAAAATGCGGGCAGATCCAGATTGCAAAGGCAGGTGCAGGTGATCGCAAACCAGCTCGGGCTTTTCGGCCAGTGCGGCGACCAATTCCGGAGTCAATTCTGCCGGCTCCAGCGATGAGATACGCAGTCGTTTCATGGCCGGCAACGCCAGTAGCTCACGGACAAGGCCGACGATCGGATGCGCCACATCTGCCGCCTCGGCAAGGTCGCGTCCGTAGTCTCCAATGTGGATACCCGTCAGCACGATTTCCGGAACACCCTCAGCCAAAAGGCGTTCGCACTCAGCCATGACTTGCGCCTGCGGCACACTGCGACTGGCTCCGCGTGCGTAGGGGATCAAACAATAAGTGCAAAAGCCGTTACAGCCATCTTGAACCTTAACAAAGGCCCGCGTTTGCTCCGAGCTTGCACGATCAAACAGCGTCACAGCCGACTTAAAATGAGTTTGCTTATTGTCCTTCACCGCCGTGATGCCTTCCGGCAGCTTCGCAGTGACACTACCGGATTGCCTGGCCTCAATATTGGCGGCTACCGTTTCGACCAACCGCTCCTTGGCAGCATTAGGCACTACGAGGTCGATTTCATCCATAGCGACTAGCCGCGCTGAGTCGGTCTGAGCGTAACAGCCGGTAAAAACGAGCAACGTATCAGGGCATTCACGCCGCAAACGGCGCGCCAAATAACGCGCCTCACGCTCGGCATTGGCGGTGACGCTGCAGGTGTTGATGACCGTAATATCGGCCTGCTGGGGATCGGTCGTGAGAGCGTAACCCTTCGCCTTAAACTGATTTTCTAAGGCATGGCCATCGAATGTATTGACCTTGCATCCGAGAGTTTTAACGTATACGCTTGCCATGCTTTCGCCCGTGTTATTCGGATGATGCTCACGCGGACCAGTGGACCCGCGGCCCGCTGGCCACCCCCCGTGTATCCTCAGTTACCGGAAAGCCAGGGCACCTGGCAAGCCCAGTCTGCTCAGCCGATGGTCTGCAGTGATCTCAGGCAGGTAGAGAAATGGTAGTCGCCCACTCTTAAGGAGATCGGCAGATGCTCGCGGACCTAGGTTTTTACTTGTTACTTCTCTGCTTTCTGAGCACCTGTTATGGGGTCCTTTCGGCGGTACTTGCCGCATATTGGCGACATCGCCGATTGTACCGCTCGTCGCGCTTAGCTCTCACTTCGACTTGTGTGATGGCGTTGTCTGCGGCTGGCCTGCTTTGGTACTTATTTTTTCACCGAGACTATTCCGTTGCTTATATCTTTAAGACCTCGAGTAATGACCTACCGCAGATTTATACCCTGACGGCTTTTTGGTCTTCGCTAGAAGGCTCACACTTTCTCTGGACCTTACTACTCTCGATTTACGCAACCATCGCACTTTGGACCTACAGTCGCGACAATGAACACATCATGCCGTACGTGTCTGCAAGTCTGCAGGCTGTTCTGGCCTGGATGTTTTATCTGGCAATCAGTCACTCCGATCCATTCCTGCGCATGTTCCCTCCGCGGGCTGATGGACAGGGGATGAACACCCTGCTGCAGAATCCCTACATGGCAATCCATCCCCCTACCCTTTTCACAGGCTACACGGCGCTGGCGATTCCCGCTGCTTATAGCGTGGCGGCTCTCGGTTATGGCGACATCACTGAAGGCTGGCTCAAAACGACGCGCCGTTGGACCCTTTTCGCCTGGTGCGCTCTGACTGCCGGCATCATCCTTGGCGGTCACTGGGCTTACGTAGAATTAGGCTGGTCTGGTTACTGGGCCTGGGATCCGGTCGAAAACTCCAGCTTTATTCCATGGATTTTCTGTACCGCACTCCTACACTCACTAGTCGTCCAAGACAAACTGGGCCACCTGAAGCGTCTTAGTTTAATTCTGGCATTTCTGGCTTTCTTCTTCAGTTTCTTCGGCACGTTTATCACCCGCTCCGGCGTGATCAGCTCGGTCCACTCATTTGCGGAATCGCCCATCGGCCCCAACTACTTGGCCTTTTTGGCTGGTATGCTGCTGATTGTCGCGGTGCTTTATGGATTCCGCGCGCCGTCCATTTTACCTCCCGAAGCCGACAAAGCCTGGGGGGTTTCAAAGGAATCCGCCCTCGTGATAACGCAATTTCTGCTGCTCACCTTGGGCGCCATTGTTTGCGTCGGGACTCTCTATCCCATCGTCTCGGAGGCGATCACCGGTGAACGCACCACGGTACAAGCCCCTTACTTCAATGCTTTTGCACCATGGATCGGACTAGGTTTGGTGATGGCCATAGCCCTAGGCAACATGATGCGTTATCAGACCGCTAAAATTCCAAATGGCGTCAAGCTCATGACGATTGCCGCTGTTTGTGCTGCGCCGATCGCCGCTGTTTTAATCATTGGCGGCGATGTGCTGTTGACGAAAAAGCCCTTCAATCTAGGGGCGCAACTAGTCGGACTCTGCCTATGTGCGTGGTCTGCTTGCTGCCTTACGGGCGATCTTTTCCTGAGAATTAAGGATCTGCGCTACAAATTCGGATTATTCTTCACTCGCAATCTCGCTTACTTTGGCGGCTACGTGGCTCACATCGGCCTACTGATCGCGATTGCCGGCTTTCTCGGCAACTACCGCGGCATGCAAAAAGTAGCCACGCTGAACCAAGGCGAATCGATCGACTTCTACGGCTATAATTTGAAGTTTGACGAAATCAAAATTGCCCAAAAAGACAATGCTACGCTCTATCAAGGACTCATCAATGTGAGCCGTAATGGGCTAGAATTGCCACCGATTCACCCAGCTCGCAGCAAATACCCGACGTCGTCCAACCTCAATCACGAGATCGCACTCATGTCGACTTTTTGGCATGATCTGTATGTCACCCTCTCTGATTTTGACCGCGACACAGGCAAGAAGGCGACCTTTGAATTCCACATCAATCCAACGGTCCGCTTCGTTTGGATAGCGGCGTTTGTCATGGTCACAGGCGGCTTGCTCGCAATTTTTGACCGTTACCGCGGCAACAAGAGTCGCGACGCCATTCGAGCCACGGAGTGAAGGAGATCATCATGTTTTTACCGAACGCGCGCACCGTCATCCGCGGACTTTTGTTTGCTGCGCTCATCAGTGTCGCAGGGAGCTTTTCCTGTCTTGCTGGCGAGTCGGGTCCAGTCGATGAAGATGCACTTAAAAAGGTATGGCCTTCAGATGGTCCTCAGGGGGAGTTATTCCACGAGGTGTCTTCCTCACTTCGTTGCCCCACCTGTACCGGTATCAGTGTCCTCGAGTCCGATGCGCGTTTTTCCCAGCAAATTAAAGGCATCGTGTTAGAGCAAGTCCAAGCCGGCAAATCACGGGAACAAATTTTACAGTTCTTCACAGAGCGCTATGGTCCTTGGATTTTACGCTCACCACCAGCTAAGGGCTTCAACGTATTAGCCTGGTTATTGCCGCTAAGCATTTTACTCGCCGGTCCCCCAGCAGTATGGTTTTTTGTTTGGCGTAAAAGACGGGTCGTGAGCACCTTAGGTGTACGTGCCGCTGAAGATATCATCAAAGAAATGCAAGCACGGCTTGAGGAGATGCGAGCGTGATTTATCTCTCGGTAGTCATTAGCCTGATACTTCTCTCGGTACTACTGGCGCCTTTTTGGCTTGGGCGCGGTGGCCTGCTGCAGGCAGGATCTTCCATTAATTCGCCCAGTGAACTGCAAGCGATCAAGACTGCATTGCTGAAGCGTTATTTAGACGACGAGCTGGCATTTAAATCCGGCAATTTATCGCCACTTTCGTGGGAGCAACGCAAAAGCTTTCTGACCAATCGCTATATTGACGCATCTCGCCGCCTCGACTTCCTCGAACACACGCAGCAGAGCGGAGGTGCACTGTGAGCACCACCAAACTTTGGCAAAATCTGAATCTCGGCCTGACTCTAACTATCGCTCTGCTAGCTACAGCCGCTCGGGCTGAGGTTTACGTCACCCCCAAGCACTTGCTCATCTTGCGCGAAGGCCTGGACACCGTTTATGGCAGTTATATCTTCGCTTTGCAAAATACAGGGGAGAAGCCAGAGCATTTCAAAGTGCCCGTAATGCTTCCTAAAGAAACGGAAGACTTCACTCCCCAGGAAGGCCTGGAGCCGAGCGAGCTGACGCTCGCCCAGAATGGCAGTGTCGTCGTGGAAAAAGACGTCCAACCAGGTGTGAATCTCATCGGCATTGGCTTTCGTCTGAGCGGTCGCTACGGCAAAGCCACTATGACCTTTAATCCGGTCATGGACATTGACAGCTTCATTTTGCTGCTGCCGCGCGGCAGCGCTATGCAGGTCGAGTCCAACTTTTTAAAACCCGGTGATTCCGACAGTGCGCCCGATCCACAATATATGCCGTGGACGACCAACGCCCCCATGAAAGCTAATGAACTTGTCAGCATCGAAGTCTCTGGCCTGCCCGAAGGGCGGTCGCGTCTGTGGATCCTTGGCTCCATAGTCGCCGGCATGTTAGTGCTACTAGCGGCATTTCTGGCGTGGCGTACGCGGCCGAAGATCAGCACCGACAGTGGTAGCTCAGTGCTAGTGGGCTAAGGAAGAGCAACGGAGTTGCGAGTATGTTTCGCGAGAACAAATGGACATTCACTGCCTTAGCGGTGATAGGATTAACGCTACTTTTCACGCGTGGCGGCATCGCTTCTTTGATGCCTCTCATGCGCGCTATGCTACCAGTCATTATCGCTGTCATTGCTTACCGCTTCGTACGCGGCAAAGTCAGGGATGTCATGGGACAGCAAGGACGCCCTGACCAATTTAGCGGACGTGGCGACGAGAGACAGATCATCGACCTATGCCCGAAGTGCGGAACCTACCTGCGCCCAGGTCACCGCTGCCAGAAAAGCTAAGCTTTATTGAATAAAAATGTACGGAGTTGGACAATGCGGAGTCTGCGGCTGGCGTTGTTTCTAGCTACGATAGCGGCCATGAACAATTGTGGCAGTGAGCCCCACAGTCGTCTCAAAGATTCTGATGATATCATTCAGCAGTGGCGAACATTTGCTCCTGTCTGCGCTGGTTACCCCGCTAAAGCTAACTGCGACGATGGCGACATGGCTCTGTTTGGCGGCTTACTCTGTGCCGCAGGCGAAAGTCTCGGCTGCGACCTGGTGCGCGATGCCCAGAGCAGTGATGGCCAATGGTGGCGCTCGCCACGACGCAACCCAGGCAATTTGGGTGAGAAAAATTCATTTTCACGCGACATGGCCATGGGCGTCTTACTTTATTTGCAAACCACCCATGACACCGATGCAGCTCAGCGCTGGTTAGGATGGATTCAAAATAATCGCCCCTGTGCCGTAGGCAAAATTCGGGGCCACTGCCCTGTGCCTGGACCGCACCGCTTCTGTCGCGATGACGGCGATTTTCGCTGCGTTCTGACCCCAGCTAACTGGGCCCTAATGGGACGGGTCTGGGACGATCTTGGTTTGCCGCGCAGCGTCGAGATGAAGGCTTTTGCAAAGAGTGATGATTTAGTCTTACCAGCTCAAGCTGCCCACTCCCCCAGCGGCTATGCGCTGCATTTAATCAGTACCGAGGTCTGGCTCAAACAAAGGCTGAACACATCTGAGCGCGCAAGACAATCCGCCGCCGGCACATTAATTACCCGGCAACCAAGCAATCTTTTTTTTGAGTTTCTGAACCAAGGCCCAGTGCCAACACTGCGCGATCAGCTACGGAAAATTTGCCCCTCCGACAGTAGCGCCTCCTCCGCTCGCAACCAATGGGCTTGGGAGCGCGACACCAGTGAAAGCGCTTGGCGCGATAGCATGGGCTGGGATTGCATATTCATGGCGAAGCTATTGGCGCTCTGAGCTTTACGCCGCTGTAATGACCTAAAGCCGAGCAAAAAAAGGCTCCGATGAGCAGTCTTTTAATTTCCCGCAAAAAATTATAAACTTTCCTTACTACAACCATAAATCGCCCAGTGTCTACCGGACCTTAGTCCGCAGTAGTTTACTCAGAGGAACCGGTATATGCGCACTTCGAGCATGAATCACTTGGCTTTAATTGCAGCTGTTCTTGCTGGCGGCTGTAGACACCGAGGATCCGCTGGATCAGAGGTTCGTGAGGCGCCAGATGTCCAAGGGCAGCCCGAAAAACTTGGCATTAGTGCACCTTACCGCTGGAACGATGTGAAGGATGCGACATCGTTTAGCATCGCGACCCCATGGTCAGACACTTATTGGCCGCTGGCAGACCGCGGGTTAGCCGCACGCTGGGCGGCAGACGGCCAAGACGATAAAATAGTAAAAGATCCAATATCGCTTAGCGACACTGTGCTCTCCTTACGCGATGCCGCGAGGTCAAACGACCCACTGAGTACAGTGTATTTGTCCCCGGCAGAAAAATACGACCTGATCGCTGGGCAGCTGAATGCAATAGATCCGCAAGTATGGGCGCAAGTCAGTAAACTCAAAAAAAGCGTGGATGCAACTTTAAGCGAAACGCTGGCAGAGATGAGCGCTGCAGACAAAAAAGATCGCGAGGACTACACACGTTATCAAGAGACAATCGAACAACTCATCCGATCTCTCAATGAAGTAATCACCGCAATCAATACAGCAGCCACTCCAGAAGAGGCAAAAAAATATGGGCCTGAAAGAGACGCACTCGTTGAAGAGATAAACAAGAATGGCGCCGCAATTTCAGATTTACGCATCCAATCTATGGAACGAAAAAAATCATTTCGAAATCTGCGCCGGCCAGTAACGTTAGAAGAAAGTGACCTTGCAAATGCTTTGATCCAGTATCTACCGATGACTGGTCGTAGCTGGGAATCATGGGACAGTTTTGAACTCAGCTCTATCGAAGACTATGGCTGGATGGGCCATTGCCATGGTTGGGCACCAGCGGCACTGGTCGAGGCCGCACCAAAACACGCGGTCATGGTGCGTCAGGGACAGCGTAAAGTTCTATTTACCGAAGGCGATTTACGTGGACTGGTGACCAAGCTTTGGGCGGACCAAGCACCACCATCTAAATTTGCTGCCCGACGCTGTAATTCAGATAAAGTCGACTCAAAAGATCTGCGAATTAGTGATGGCAAAATCTGTCTTGGTGCCGGCTGCGATACCGATGCCGGAAATGTGATTTATATAAAAAACAACAGGTCTGAGGTGGGTTTTATCGAGTACCGCGATTCGCCAATCGCCGGGAAAAGCAAATTTGCACGCTTTACTAGTAACTTTGACAATGACCAGGTCAGTGTTGCCATTTTTGAGAACGCCGCAAATCTAGCCAAATACTTACGCGATCCATCATCGGCACCCCCGCCAAAGTTGGGGCAATTGCACCTCACCATCGGCTGCCGAGACGTTAATCCGATGACTCTTCACCTAGCCCTGACCAAGCTCCTACGCGAACAAAAACAAGGCTTCGTTTTTGACAAGGATCGTTATTCCCAAGTGTGGAATCAGCCCGTGTTTGGTTACGACCTCGAGTATCTACCCATCAAAACAAAGACGGGATTATCAGAGCCAGGCGTCCCAGTACCAATTGATGACGTCGATGACCCGCTCAAAGACTTTAGAGCAGCGCGCACCGCATATTTGGTCAGTATCTCGGCACAGATTCATTACGGTGTAGAGTACGGCCCATTGTTGACCTACGACCCAAAGGGCGCGGACGAAATGACACGCACGCTGCAGACAGTCTATACCCTCGAACTAGATGGCAGCCGCAACATCATCGGCGGCGAATGGGGACGCGTCGCTAGCAGCGGTGACACCACATTTGAAGCAGCCTCAGAGCAACCTGACTTTCTCTGGTACCCAGAGCCAAAGGCAACTCTAAAGCCATCGCCATTTGATGTGCCACTACTGCGCAAACTACAAGCGTGCTCCCAAGCTCCAGCGACTGGCAAGATCACGTTAAGGACTTTAGGCGCTACGGGAACACTAAAGCCAGTTGAGGTATCGTACTCAGACTGCATGATCTAAGCGTAATTAGGTGGCATCTTTTAACACATGGAATGCTGGAGTCTCGTAGGGATGCGCCTGCCGCAGCGCTGCAACGACTAGATTCAGGCATTCCGCTTCGCATACCATCTCAACTTTAAGTTCGGAGACGGTCTCGACCTTGTCTCTTTCGCCTATAAAAGGCTTACTGCCCTCTAGTGGGCGGAACTGTCCTTGCCCTAGAGTCTGCCAGCAGCATAGGTCGTATGCGCCAATTCGTCCCGCACCGGCACTAAACATGGCATCTTTAACAAACTCAGCATGATCAACCGGTACATAGAAACTAATTATGTACACCGGCATCCTCCTATTGCGGTCGAGGGATCGTACTTAGACTGCAAGATCTATGCACCGCTACTGACGAGTATCGTCGCCCCAAACGCTGCGAATAAAACTGCCGCTGCTATGCGAACATATTTCAGCGGTATTTTTTTTGTTAGGCTTTCCCCAAAGAAGACGGCAAGTCCGTCTGCAACGAGCATACCTAGAGTTGTGCCCATTGTAACAACGACTGGCGCCTGAAAACGCGCCCCCAAAGCGATCGTCGCTAGCTGTGTTTTATCGCCCATCTCGGCGAGGAAAAAGGTAACCAGCGTGGTCAGGAATGCCCCGTATTTTGATGATTTGTCGTCATCATCTTCTTTGTCGGGGATCAGGATCCAAAGAGCAAAGACAAAGAATAGCGCGGCAAGTATGTAGCGCAGCGTCGTTGGCGCCACCAGCTGAGCCACCCAGCCGCCAGCCCATGCAGCCAATCCGTGATTAAGTAGGGTCGCTGCCAGAATACCACCCATGATGACCCACGGGCGACGAAAGCGCAGCATCAGCACCAGGGCGAGTAACTGGGTCTTATCACCCATTTCGGAAATCGCGACCATCAGGAACGAACTAAACAGTGCTTCCATGTTTTAAGTCCCCGTCATCTTAACCGACTGAATACAGCTAGTCTGGTCCTTGACGACATCGTCCTCGGCGGATAAGTCTCTTTTAGTGAAACCTAAAGTAATGTGTGGCCGGTACTCATCAGCGTCAAAGTCACCTGGTTTACCACCTTTAGCGACAAAAGCGGCAGCAATCTTGCGCCGAATTTGCAGCTGCTTCTCCGCCTTAATGACGAGAAAGTAGGAATGCTCTAGCTTGCCATTCACCAGCGCTGAGCCCTCGCCCACGCAGATCGCTTCAAAAGGCGCACTGACGATGTTTTCTCCGCGGGCAATCGTATTTATCTCAGCCATCGACAAAATCGGCTTCAGGACATTCTGGAACTCTTTAGCAAGAATGACCGTGATGTGCGCTTCGCCGCGATTATGAATCGGTTGCGGCAGCTCAGCTTCAAGTTGCCGACGCAGAGCCTCGATAGGACGATAGTTGACCGGTTGCACCAAATAGGAATCAAAGGGACCCGGGCCGGCATGGGCGACAAAATCTAACTGACTAGCCTGGAAGACGGAGCGATTTAGCGTAAATGGCCGCTCGCGCAGCGTGTTGCGCTCAGTTGGCGACTCATCACCCTCCTGTCCGTGCACACACCCCAGACTGAGCAACAGCAAAAGGCTCGCAATTAGGGCGGCTGGTCGGCGTACGAAGATCAGGATCATAGGCAAAAAACCTCCAGGTAACTTAGCAGGTTAAATCTAAATGTTGCCTCGCAGCAACAGTCTTTTTGTCGATCTGATACGCAATTTGACCGGTTGAGGCAGGCATTTATCAATTTAGACCGATCTCAGGATTCCCTGAAAAACATCATAAATTCGTTGTCCAAGATGCGACAGGCGCAAAACTGGCGGCCTAGCCAATTTTATAAATTTCTGATAAATCTCGCCTGAAGAAACGAGCAGGGGGGTCCGTTATGACAAGTAAAACGTCTGGCATCGCTACCAAAGCTAATATGATCACCCTAGCCTTGATATGCAGCAGCTTTGGCTGCGGACGCGACCATTGGCCCCAAAATATTTTTGGTAACCAGGATAATAAGCAAGAACCAGTAGTCGTCGGTCTGGCGACTCAGCCAGAGCCCTCACCTGCTGCCCTAAGTGACGACAGACGTTTTGCCGCAGCTGATGACCGCGCCGCTAAAGTGCAAGCTACGGCTGCCTCGACAGCTCTATCTGGGGCCGTAACATTCCGTAAGGATAGGCTATTTAACCGCGCCTTCCTTTATGGATTCGACTTGCAATACACCTCCGGCGCCGACACCAAGTTGTCGCTGATCCCACAGGCACAGTCACTCGGGCATGTTCCATGTTTTTTCCGCCAGCTAGGAGACGAGCTGCAGCTAGTAGCCGACCAAACCAGGCTGTTTGAGAGCAACATCAATCACCCTGAATTGCTGATTTCTACATATAAAGTGCTTAAAGAAGACGACGAGACTCTTACCGTCAAATTTGCCTCTGGTGGCCTCGCTATCAACGAGGCGGTTAACGGCAAGGGTGCCGATACCCCCAAGCAAGTCTGGGTGCGTTCATTGGACTTCGTAGCAGACGGCGAATATCTACTACAAGAATCAGCCCTGCTGCTTAAAGATGGCAGCATTCAGACCTATATGGAGTCGGTATTTCCCCGCGCTAATCTAGTCCCCGACGGCTACAAAGCTCTCGAGGCCAATCCTGCCAACGAAGCCCTGGCGGAACGCTACCGCTTTATCGCGACAGAAAATGTTTATGTAACCAAGAGCACGACAAATGGCGTACCTCTGCGCGTGCAGACCACATATGCCAATCGCTTTAATATCGCGGACGGCAAGACCATCGACTGGTATGTGACGCCAAACGCGCCGGACGAGCTGACAGCCATCTTCAAGAGCGGAGTCGAAGGCTGGAACCGCTACTTCACCCCGCAGCAGGGGCGGCCAGTCATGCGCTTTATGGGCCGACTACCGGCAGGTGTTAAGATCGGTGATCCCCGGTATAACGTCATCAATTTCGACTCAGTTGCACAGGCCGGAGCCGCCTATGAGAGCCAAGCAGTCGATCCCTATACAGGACTGCAGAGCCACAGCCTGATCTACATGCCATACGCTTGGTACAACATAGGCTCACAACTATGGAAGCAACGGATCGGCGAGAGTGCCGACAAGCCAAGCGAGGCGCAAGTCCGCGCCAGTGTCGCGCCGAAAGCTCCAGAAGTGATGTTTGGATCTGGCCACCGAGTGCTGAGTTGCGTCCGCGCGATGGATGAGGTCTCGCTCACACCGGATTTATTGACTAGTGCCATTAGTGCGGAAACAGGCAGCCCAGGCGATGCTGCGGTGCCAGTGCCACGCAGCGTCGACGAGTTCGCAAGAAGACTCATGATGGCCACCCTCTTCCACGAAGTCGGTCACGCTCTCGGGATGTCGCACAACTTCAAAGGCTCCCTGACTTTTGACTCCAGCCAAGAGCCGAGCGAACACAATCCCGTGACCTCATCGATCATGGATTACAACTTTTACCAAAACGAGCAGTCGTTGTTCACGGACATCGGCGGCACTGATGGCCCCATCCTCGAGTACGACAGGCAGGTTATCAGCCAGCTCTATAATAGCGGCAAGGACGTCAAAGCTTCAGACCGAGTGGTACTGGCTTGTGATGACGCCGAGGCAGATGCCACGGTAGGCGGAGTCGATCCACTCTGCCTGCGTTATGACACTGAACTTAACCCAGTCGTCGGCCTTCGCCATTCCCACCACAATGTGACCGCCGCCATCGGTGGCGAGGGAGTAGAGTCGAAGACCTTGACCGAAGCTCTGTTGGCACTGCGCTCGGCGGTCGCAACTAAGTTTGCCGAGTCTGTTAGCAAGCCAACGTCGCCTGAAGAAGCAGCGCTACAGGCCACGAAGTTAGGCGATCAGGTCGGGGACCTAGTGAATTACTATCTCAGCGCTGGGGCGCAGGCATTGCGCAATAATGTCGCCAATAACGGCAAAGCCCTGCGGGTCTGGAACAAAAACGTTAAGGTAGACGACGAGGCAGCATTCCGGCGAGAGTATGCCGAAATATTGACCGAGGTCACTGCCTGGCGCGCACTCCCCGAGGCCCCATCCCGTGCCATTAAAGCGATCCACGACACTATCAAAGAAACCGCCAGGAAGGCAGCACGCACCAACACGCTTGCAGCTGCAGGATCACTGGAGTCAACTTCTGCAACGCAGGCTGCCGAGGCCTTCAGTGCAGCCGTCGACAACAAGGTGACCGGGATTTTGTCAAAACTGCGCGCTTCGGTCTACGGCACACTCAAATACGACGAGAAAAACCTCTTTGCTCTCAGCCTGTCATCTGGCGGGGACCCATCGAATTTTGAGGACCTGGCATGGTCCACATTAACAGCGGGATTAGTCGTTGGCCTAGACGGCGATGGCGACCATGTTGCCGCGGAAAAGGACGAGCGACTAGCGGCGGCAGCGGCGCTAGTGACTTATCGGGATGTGGTACCTGATTTTGATGCCATCGAGACAACGCTGGCGGCAAAAGCAGCAGCAGCTAAGAAAGCAGGCGATGCTCGTCTATTGGCTGCCGTAAGGGAAGTGCAGCATGCCCTACGCGACGTGCAAGCACTCAAGAAATAGTCCTAAAATACCTCAGCTTTTGACCTCAAGCGCCACAACCCATAAACAACTTATGGTTTGTGGCGCTTTGCCGATTCCTACCTCTTTGTGTTATGAAACAGTAAGAGGTCGAAATCATGGCAGACTCCGATCCAGCATCTCAGCCCAGCACCACCGTTGCCGCTATACAAAGTGGCGCTAACTCCGGTATCTGGAGTCAATTGGAATCGTTGTTGGGTAAGCGTTTAGGACACTTGCAAGGGCCCTTGCTGGTCGTTTTGGGAGCGTCCCTCTGGGCCACCGATGCGCTGTTTCGGGTGCCAGTGACCCATCGCTACAGCCCTCTACTTATCGTCACCATCAATCACGTGTTCTTATTAGTCCCCGCTCTGTTCATCCTGCGGAATCAGCGCGAGGCCCTGCGGCTGCTATCAGTGAAGGAATGGGCCGCTTTAATTTTCATCTCGTGCTTTGGCTCGGTACTCGGCACTGTGGCATTTACCGAGGCCTTCGTTGCGACATCAAATTACTCGGTGCCAGTTCTGATTCAGAAAATTCAGCCATGCTTTGCGATCCTGCTAGCCCGAGTGTTACTGCGAGAAAAGGTCCGGCCGTGGTTCTGGCTGTTTGCCGCGGTTGCCGTCGCAGGTGCCTATCTACTCTCGTTCGGTTTCACACCAGTGTGGACCACCTTAAAAGGACAAGATCTCACCGCAATTACTTATGCCCTCCTCGCTGCCCTGATTTGGGGTAGCTGCACGGTGGTGAGTCGGCTCCTGCTGCAAAATCTGAGTTTTACTTTTGTGACGGCGGCCCGATTTGTCTTAGGCGCCATATTTGCGCTAGCGCTGAGTAGTGCCTCAGTGCTCCTGCAGAGTCATCCTACTCAGCTGGCGACACCAGTTTGGCTAGATAGTTGGCATTTTTTTGCGATGGCCTTCATTTCCGGCTTAATACCGATCTTAATCTACTACCGCGGCCTAAAGTCGACGTCCGCCTCAGTTGCTAGCCTTTGCGAGTTAGCATTTCCGCTCGTAGCTATCCTGCTCAACTGGCTATATCTAGATTCGGCGCTCAATGCTGCGCAATTGCTCGGAGCGGGCCTGATTGTATTTGCCATCACCGGCATAGCGCTGAGGCGCTAAATCAGTCGCGCGTAATCTGACACGGCCGAAATTACGCGTGATCAAGTCTTTGGCATAAGCGGCTGTTTGCTCAACAGTCTCAAAGCTTAGAATGGCACCAATATAATAAGTGTCGTTGTTTCCCTGCATACTCTCCAGCAAATCATAATAACCATGCGATAAATCCTGCATCGTAACATGCGGGAAATATCGCCATTCTTTCTGTGTGATGATTTTTGTAATCTTACCGTTGATTTTGGCGATGTCTTGCTGGGCCAGAGTTAAAGCATCCGCAACTTTCAAATTTTGGCCGAGCAGTTGATACAGCTGAAATACTGGCCTATCAGCGTAAGGCTGCACAATAAAATTAATATGACCAATGCTGTCTATCGTCACATGAGCCTTGAAACTAGCGGTAAAAAGACCCTCGCCCTCAACGAGGGTAACTAAATAGCGGTGGTAGCGAATCCGCTGAAAGAGATCCTGTTCTAGTGGCGTTGCATCCAGGAATTTTAAAGCTTCATCAAGCGGCATCGCTAAAATCACCCGGCCGAATCTTTCCGTAACTCCATTCGCCGTGATCTCAACGTCATTGGCGCCTGCTCGCCGAATCTGCGTGACTGGACTGCTAAGCCGCACGACGAGATCACCCGCCATCTGCCTACAGATCTCCTGCCAACCATTTTGAAATATGCTCCACCCTTGATGTTCCCCGATGGACAGACCACTCGCAATCAGCTCTTTCAGGATCACTGGAGCCAATTTCATTAAATAAAGAGCCGGAATATCTTCGTAGTAACCATAGCCGCAGCCAGTTAAGAAAGAGTCGATGCAATCTGTCGCCGCCTCGATATGGTGCACATCGGCGAATTCCTCCATGGGCCGAAAAAGACAGGGATCCTGGTTGGCAAAACCCAAATCTCGTTCATGGGGGTGTGATATCCGACCATACAGCATGCGGTAGGCTGCCGCCAAAAACGAGAGATATCCGTAACGCTGTTTAATAAGCTCTTGATAGGTCAGGACTGTGCCATCCTGCTCAATGAGCAGTGGCTTGCCGGCAGCAAAATATGGTTGCCCATACCGGTAAGCCAGCTGCAGGACGTTAGGACACTCATGATTAAAAATCAGAGCACCAAGTTCATAGGGCCGCTCTTCATACTCAAAAGTTTTAATCTTGCCGCCAACATCGGTATCTTCCTCAAAGATGACCACATCGTCATAACCAAGTGACGCAAGTTGTTGAGCCGCAGTCAGGCCAGAAATTCCACCACCGATAATTGCCACTCGCAAATTTTGCTCTTGCCGCGATGTCTCAGCCATAATTGAGGCTCTTCCCGCAACTGACTCAATAAAATTACGCTGCAGATTTGCATGCATTTTTTAAGCCAAATTACTTGCAAGATTCGTGACTCCCCACAAAACTCCTCGCATCGGTCTGATGACCTTTATCGCCACCGAATGGGGAGACATTTATGAGCAAGACCCTTCCGATTGTATAACTTTCATGCAATCCCTAGTTCTTGTTCACCGCCCGGGACCGCCGGTATCAGTAATCTCTGCTGCTTAGAACCAGGAATTTTTGGCACGAAATTAGCACACCTATCTTGACGCAATACGCTCAAACCAAATTGAAATGAGGGAAATCCATGGTTCAACCAAGGTTCCTCGGTGTCCTCTTGTCCCTTTGCGCTTGCGGGCAAGGTCAAAAATCGCAGCCTTTCGCCGCAGAAGGTGAGACTTTTTTCGACAATGTGGAGCTAGCTGTCACCGCACCCGTGTCGGATCAACGCATTGCCGAGTTCCGCAAAGTAACGATCCTAAGGTTTTACGATCTCCTTCTAAAAAGAACTTCGGACGAACCATTCGTCGTCCAGGGAGAAGTCGCGCGAGATGTGCATTCGCAACTGATAGCTGCAGAGTCCGCCTTCAAAAAACTCGACGCCCGCTATAGCAGTTGGGGTGATTTCACTGCGAAGCGCTTCGATCTCACAGTCGCTCCCGGGCGACATATCACACGCCAAGTCTATTCTGAAATGATCCGCAAATTTGCCAATCGCTCCGGAGTATTCACCCCCTTGCAGAACGCGCCCAAAGGGATTAACCCAGTCAAGAAACCGGAAATGCAAGACTCGCTAAATCTTGTGAATGGCGAACAAGAAAAGAATAATCTGGTGGCTATCGCAGCTATTTCTCTTGTGATGAGGCACACCCAAGGTCAGGGCCTAGGACTTGCCGAACCAGAAGTCACTAATGGCCTGAGTGGCACAGCCTGCACCAGTATGACTGACATTTCCGCGGTAAATAGGATCTCCCATGAAGTAAACGGCGTAAACAAGTCAATGTGTACGGGCACTTTCTATAAAAGTGACAAGGTATTTGACTATTTACTTACGGCAGCACATTGTACTGATTCTGGTGATGGAAACTGGACAACGCAAGCCCCCTCTGGTGTGAATGCGAAGGGCATCGTGGTACGCTATGCGCCTGGTAATCAACCGCCACCGCCGCAGGTCGCAAGCCCAAAAATGCAGTCTAATGATCTGTCCGTCATCGTATTTCCAGTCGGCACTGCCAAAGGCTACATGAAGCAAGCAGCCGCATCGCCCAAACCTGGCACACCGGTCAAAGTAGCTGGGTACGGCAAGACCACCCAAAACATAAACATACCAAATGCATTTGGCACAATGAATTGTGGCTCGAATGATGTCGCGCAAACTGTAGAACAACAGGGAGTGATCACCCTTTTTGGCGTCCCCTCACCGACCAGCCCAACCGCACCGCTTGGTACAAAGAGTCTCATCAGCTCGGGCGATTCTGGTGGTCCCCTGATTCGCATCGGAGAAGATGGCAAGCCAGAAATAGTTGGGGTCGCTGCTACAGGTACTATATATGTTGGGTCGCAACCTCCTTCCCAAGCTAATGCCACATATGTGGACATCAACTCCGTATGGGCCAAAAACTACATCAAGCAGCGCTCCAACCTAAGAACAGAAGATATTCCAGTCTGCACTAACGGTTCGAATAACGGCAACGGAACCGGCACCCAACCAGGAATCGGTGGTGTTGATGACAAAACCTGCCGCGTCCCTGATCCAGAGCAGGGCAGCAACAATGCACAAACACCACGCCAACCCGCAGCCCGGCAGGAAACTGACAGTTAAAAATCGGTTATTCTCAAGAAATTCTTGCTAATTCGAGACTATACCAAGCA
>CAIWTN010000131.1 GCA_903915625.1 uncultured Pseudomonadota bacterium
AGAACAACACCCTCAAGTTATACACTGAGGCAGGAGTCTTAACAGAAACCCTCAATACTGAAGCCCGCCAAAGATCACAAAATTTCCGCTGTCTGCAAGCACACGTCGTGCCTCAATTAGCCAATGAGTTGCCCAGCCAATGTAATCGACGTGATCGTCCCAATCTGCCATGAGAATATTATATGGCGGATCACATACAATAAGCTGGACCGAATTGTCTGGTAGCTTTCGTAGCACGTCTAGACAGTCAGCCGCGAAAACTGAGTGGAACGTACGGTCCGTCTTCGCTTTTTCTACTTCCTTAGCGGAGCTGTGGGCTTTGCCAGATTTCGCCAAGGCATTCATGCCCATATGACCTTGGTTGCTATGCGAACGATTGGCCATTACAAATCCTTGAGAAGCTAAAAATCCTGACGATACCAGTCTAAATCGAATTCTGAATTCAGAATAACATAACTGTATAGCCCTCGCAATGGCGTTAACAGGTTGGTGCGGTGTCTTTACTTGGCGTTTTCTAAATCAATGGCTATGAGTTTGAGAGACGTTTTTGCAACAACAAGCATTATTTCAGCCATTTCTCCCGCTTTCCAAGGATCGTGCTTGCAGTAAAGCGAAACGGTCTGGAGCATATGGTGATGATCGCCAGCTTTTACGATAATATTTTCACAATAATTGCTGTTGATTTTCTGAGAAAAGCTGCTTGCTGTCACTCGATCTATGCGATTTAGCATACCTGAATGATGTTCAAACTTTACAACACGACCATCGGGACGGGTAAGTTCAAAGGACTCAATTGCAAAATTCGAACCTTGCAGAAATACAACATATGGAAAGTGCCTCTCATCCATCATGTAGTTTCGGATCTCTAGCACGTTCTTATGCATCCGCTCGATGGCGTTTCCTGCTGTCATAAAGTCTTGATCTTTATTTTTTCCTTGCAGAATGCCAGCAAGAATATTTTCAATGTCATTGCCTTGGTGTTTTGATTCTCCAACCAAGATAATTCGCCAATCTCCATTCTTATCTAAAACTTCAGTAACACCGCCATCAGGCCGTATGCTTGCGCTATCAACAAAGAGCGCTTGTCCAAGTCGTTGGTCGAAGCTCTGGAGCTTAGCGTTGATTTCTTTTTTATTTACAGATACTCGTTGCCGGAACTCTAAATGGGGAAATTCTTCAGCTAGTTTAATCAGAACACCGGCTGTGACCTCGCGCATCGCGAGATCGTGCTTTTGTGCGGCGGCCCCGAAAATGGTCAGCGGCCCTCCGCCGAGTTCTTGCTGGATGCGAAGGCGAAGCGCCTGACCTTTGCCTTTAAGGTCAACTCCTGATGAATCGCTCATTTTTGATGCTCTGCAAACAGAGCGGACGGATGCTCACCGAGGGCGCGAGCGAGCTTTATGATGTTATCAAAGCCTAAGTTTCTCTGACCGCGCTCTATGCCGCCGATGTACGTAGAATGTAACCCTGACCGCACCGCTAGCTCCTCTTGCGACCAATTCTTCGCAAGGCGTAGCTGGCGAATACGCTCTCCGAATTTTGACCGCTCCCTATGTTTCATAACTTACGGTTGCCGATTTACAGACTATGAGTCCAGAGACGATGAGTATTGTGATGTTGAGTTCGCTGATGAGGCAGCGCCAATATCGAAAAATTTGAGCCCCTCGCCTTCAACGCGCTCGGCGACAAGGCGCGCGATTTGCGGGCGGTGTTTGTGACGGTGGACCCGGCGCGCGATACGCCGGAAGTGCTGAAGGAATATCTCGCTAGCTTCGATAGCCGCATCTTGGCGCTCACGGGTTCCGCTGATGAGATCGCGAAAGTGGCGAAGCTCTACCGCGTTTATTACGCCAAGCAGGCCACGAGTGATGGCGGCTATACGATGGACCACACGTCGCTGGTGTATCTCATGAACCGTGACGGCAAATTCGTCGGCACGCTGGATTTCCATGAAGATCCGAATGTGCGGGTGAAGAAGCTGGAGAAGTTGGTGCAGTAAATTGCGTCAAGTCGTACTCTGCTTTTCAACTTAGTCGGCATTAAAGGTGGTTGGATCTCGTTTTGTTTGACCATACCGCCGCCGAGTCGCTACTTTAGTTTTTAGTCCTACTCTTTCGAATAATACCTGTTTAGCAATTTGTGGAATCGTGGTTTTGCTGTTATCCGCATATCGCTGTAAAGCAACCCATTGCTCTTCCGTTACTCGAAAAGCTACAGAGTGGACGAGGCTTTGATCACCTGACGACATGTTGCTACTCCGCTACCGCCAAACTTGTGATGTTCCGGCCGAAAACTGGATGCTTCATGAATTGATCTGCTTCGAGAATGGTGTGCGGGATCCGTGGCGCTAAAATGTCTTCAGACTTCCAGTTATGCATGTGCTTAGCGAAGTAGTCCAATATGATTGGCTCTTTATCTGTCGAGATGCTGTGGCGACCTAGTTCGATGGCAACGCGGGTAGTCACTGCGCTACCGCCGAAAAAGTCGAGAACCACCGAACCTTCGTAGGACATACTTTTGATGATGCGGCTGATTAGTGCGATCGGTTTCTGTGTGGGGTGTCCGACCCGCTCCAACCCATTGCCGTTCAGACGGCCAAAGCGCCAAACATTTGTTGGATTCCGGCCCTTCTCGACGCTTTCTGGTCGTAGGCGCTTGTCCTTCATGTAAACTCGTTTTGTTTCTTCATCGAAAGGCTCACGGACTGAATCAAGGTCAAAGTAATATTTCGAAGTTTTAGTGAAC
>CAIWTN010000132.1 GCA_903915625.1 uncultured Pseudomonadota bacterium
CAAGCATGATGATGCTTGGACCCTTTCACATCAAAACGCTTACAGAACTTCGCCTTCGATGTCGGGAACTACAGATAAATCCGGTTTATCTGTCGTCGCACCATTTAACGCTCGCATCTCGTCGATCCGTTTCTGCAAATACGGAGAAAAGAACCCCAAGTAGCGAGCTTGCAAATCAGGAAGTGCCCAATCGCTTCCAGTAATCGCACCACGACACTGCTGCGAGCCGCAGGAACATTGAAACTCGTCGTAAGCACTGCCGTCAGACATAGCGTAGTCGTAGCAGACCTCCTGACCAGAATTGATAGTCCGGATTGCCACCAATGTTAATTGGCCAGAAAGACCTGCATTGGGACTGCAGGAGTGATTGATAAAATCGCCTACCTCTGGCAGCTCCTGCGATACCATATAGAGATTCTCTTCAACTTGAATACTATGCCGACGCATCAGTGCCGGTAGCTCAACCAACTCTTCACCGGTGACGATGTCCCCGCCCCACACCACAAGCAGCTCACCCGCTGCGATGGTTCGGTTCGCGAAGATCCCATAGCCGCCCTTATTGGCGCGATTCTTACGCGTCAATTTTGCCGAAACAAAATGAGTCTTACGACCCTCGACGGTCGCCACTGTTGCCTTGGTTTTACTTACCGGCATTGAGTCACCCAACTTTCTGCAAAACGCCGATCATCCGCCGTGAGCGAGGCGAGTGATCTAAAGGCTGATTAATTGCGAAGTCGCCGTACCACCCGACAACTGCTAAAGACTTTGATTGTGCAGCCAATAGAGTCAGTTCCTGCGGGAATAGTAAACGCTCATCCGCCTCGTCACGCACAACAAACTTTCGACCATTATCATCGACGTGCATCTCCAATGCGACATGAGCGATACCGGTCGCCAAGTCATAATGAGGGTCATTCGTGGCCCAATGGATGTCGACAGTCGTGCCATCGCGTTCGCCGTGGTAGTGAAATTTTTTGTAATGGCTAAATGAGACTTCTGCTGGATGCGAAAGGTCGATGATGTAGATCCCTTTAGGCGTCAAATTGCTTGCAACCGCCTGGAAGTGTTTGACCAGGTTTTCGTTCGTCAGCAGACAATCGAGCCCGTCAAACATACAAAAGGCAGCATCGACTGGCTGCGCCAGTTGAAATGCTCGCATGTCCGCCTCCAGCCAATTGACCTTCGCACCCTCTTTTTTTGCCTCATCATCTGCATAGCGAAGCATCTCAGCCCGTAAATCTAGTCCGTATGTTTTTACTCCAGAGCGAGCAAAGGCACGAGCGTGGTACCCCGGACCACAGGCTACATCGAGGACAGAATTAATCGTACCGCCATGATACTTCTGATACGCATCTTTAACGAATTGCGCCTCTGAGCTCACGTCGCGGTTAAAAATCACGTCATAGTACATTGCTCGATCGTAAAGATTGCAGTGCTCCGCCACGTTCAGTTCCCCTTCCGAATGGATTCAGTCCGTAAGTTTAGTTGCTGGACACTTGGTAACGGTACCGTCACACAGTGAAAAGCACCGCCATTAAATATCAATCCGTCAGCGTTGATCATCTCAACTTGGTAACCTAAGTGCTCGTAAATATGACGAACTCGCTCTTCTCGCTCGGCCTTGAGTGCGGCATCAGGATATTCGTCATAATTCCAGCCGAAGTGTGAAAAGGACGGAATGATCGCATGATGATTGACGAGAATAGCGTTAGTATACGTGCGAAACGTGCCGCGATAAGGCAAAGGCATGGGTATGCGCGTTACCTGCATGAAGCGGGACAATTCGGCTGCTTTTTGATCAAGTGAATCGCGCAGCTTGATCAGTTCTGGCGGCAAGTGTCCGTAAATACGCTCAGCTAAGAGCAAAGTCCTCGCATCCAACTGATTCACAAGTGCCTGATGGTCACTCACTAACTTGACCCACATGTCCAAATGCGCGTGGGGAGCCTGCTTGATCACTACGGTCCGGAGGCACCCGAGCTTAGTCATATGTGGCTCTATATTGACCTCGTCGGCTGTTGGCAGATCCTGAGTTGAGGTGAAACAAAAATCGCCAGCTGCCAAGAAGTTCCCACCGTCTAGCACTAGAGGCGAACTGAACAACTCAAACTTGAATTTATCTGCCAACAAGGTTGGAAAGCGATTGTTTAACTCGCTTGCGGGATCTTCGTACTGAAAGCTAGCAAATTTCAGGCGAGCGGCCTGATTGCCTGGATCCGCAATGACCAACGGCCCATAATCCCGCAGCCAAATATTGCCATGCGGCAAATACACACCAGAAATCCTGTGCATCACCCTAGGCGGAACACCTTGAGCTCGCAAAGCTGAGGCGAACTCCGACGAAGACTGCCGAGAATTGGTTGCCAAAATGACATTTGCGCCTGCCTTGGCGATTGCCGTGACCAAAGCTGGGGCGTGATAGTTGGCTGCAAATAGGTCTGCAGATAGGAGAACTGAATGAATGCGGGCGTATTCGGGGATAGGCGACGGAGCTTTGATCTTGGACCAAGCGAGTGGGCTGTACGTCAACAACCCGGCTATAATTATGCGCTGACACCAGTCCAAGCGCTGAGGCCCCCCACCTTGAGTTCGTAATATTCTAGAGAGCTAGCTCTAACACCCACGATACCAAAAAAAATGTGTCTTAACATTTAGTAAGCGCCTATTCATGAGACGAGTCAAGTTTCTTGGGGATGCCGACAACTGCGGTAGGTCAGATCCGGGCTTGACCATCGCATTTTTATTCATATATAGTCCGCCGTCTATGAATCTGGGAGTGGTCGAGATATGAAGACGCATAGCATTAAGCCGGTAGATATTAAGAAGAAGTGGGTGATTGTCGACGCGACAAACCAGACACTGGGTCGCTTATCTTCACAAGTCGCACACGTACTGCGCGGCAAGCACAAGCCTACGTTTGCACCACATTTAGATACCGGTGACAATGTCATCGTCATCAATTGCGCCAAAGTTAAGCTGACTGGCAATAAGTGGACCGACAAGGTCTACCATCACCACACAGGCTTCATGGGCGGCATCAAGCAGGCTTCGGCGCAAGAGATTCTGGAGAAGACTCCGGAACGTCTAGTAGCCATCGCCGTCAAAGGCATGCTACCAAAGAACAAGTTGGGTCGGGCTCTGGCCACCAACCTGCGCGTCTACGCAGACGATCAGCATGGTCAGGAAGCTCAGCAGCCGGTTAAGGTCAATCTTGACCGCGCCGCCAGCCTGCAGAAATAACGCACTAAATTCTCTGAACGGTAGAGGGACACTACAGTATGGCAGCCAAATATATCCACACGGTCGGAAAGCGCAAAACAGCTATTGCCCGTATTTGGATGAAGCCCGGCAAGGGCGAGATCACCATCAATAAACGTACAATCGACGAATACTACCTACGCGCCACCTCCAAGATGGTGATTATGCAGCCCCTAGAGCTGACAGGCAGCGTAGGGCAGTTTGACATCCGGGTGAACGTTATAGGTGGCGGCTTATCTGGCCAAGCTGGAGCAATCCGCCACGCCATTTCTAGAGCCCTAGCTAACTCAGATTTGGAAGCCCGCAAGGTGCTGAAGAAGGCTGGGCTGATTACACGCGACTCCAGGAAGAAAGAGCGGAAGCTCCCTGGTCAGCCTGGCGCTCGTAAGCGCTTCCAGTACAGCAAGCGCTAATATCACAAAACAAAAACCGCTCCTTTCGAGGGGCGGTTTTTATTTAAGGGTACTTACCGATGTCTGAGAATATCGATGACCTGACTATTTCGTTTTACCAGGACGACCGCAACGTCTTGAAAGAACTAAATAAAATAGTGCTGACCCGCGGAAACTGGACAACAATCATGTTCCTTTTTCAGGAACTAAATAAAAAAACCAACGAATACGAAGCTCCAAAGGTCTCTATACGGCGCTACCAAAAGCGCGGCGGTATTTATAAGCAACAGAGTAAATTCAACATCTCAAGCGCCAAACAAGCTCGCGAAATTTCAGAGATTTTACTGAATTGGTTCCCTGAGGGCAGTGACGAGCCCAAGCCCA
>CAIWTN010000133.1 GCA_903915625.1 uncultured Pseudomonadota bacterium
CGCGAGCAAACTTGTGTTGAATGACAAAGGCACCAATTACCTTGCGCTGAAATCTCCTGACACTCTAGCCACATCTACCACATGGATCCTTCCATCGGTAGATGGCACCAGCGGTCAGGTCCTCGCGACTAACGGCTCCGGGACTTTGGGCTGGGCATCTGGACTCGCGCCAACCGGTGTGGCAGGTGGTGATCTTAGCGGTAACTTTCCTAATCCATCTGTAGCCACTGTCGGTGCATCAACAGCTGCTAATATCCACAATGCAGAGCTTCTTGCTAACGCAGCAACTAATGCAAATACTGCATCGACGATCGTTAAACGTGACGGATCTGGTAATTTTACGGCTGGTACAATCACAGCGAATTTAGCGGGTAATGTGACCGGTACTCTAACGGGTAATGCATCCACTGCCACTTCAGCGGGGTCATTCACAGGCTCACTCGCTGGAGATGTCACTGGTACGCAAGGTGCGACAGTGGTTGCTAATGTCGGTGGAGTAACGGCTGCAAACGTTGCGGCTGGTGCTACTTTAGCTAATGCTGCGACTAACTTAAACACGGTGTCGACGATTATTAAGCGAGATTCATCCGGTAATTTTGCGGCTGGCACGGTAACAGCGAATTTAACGGGTAATGTGACAGGCAATCTAACCGGCAACGTCACCGGTAATGTCTCAGGCACGGCAGCTAACGTCACGGGGACTGTGGCTGTCGCAAACGGGGGTACCGGTGCAACAACTCTTGCCTCTAATAGCGTACTTCTAGGTAACGGAACTAGCGCGCCACTGACTGTTGCTCCGGGTGCTAGCGGTAATGTTTTGATGTCAAATGGCACGACTTGGGCAAGTTCAGCTTCAACGACGAACTGGGCTGCTCCCGGTGCAATTGGTGCGACGACGCCGAGTAGTGCTGCGTTTACGAGTTTGATTGCAAGTGGGAATGTCGGGATTGGGACGACAGCCCCAGGTTACGCTCTGGATGTCGCCGGCCAAGCACGCGCCAGTATTTTTAATTCGAACAATGGAACGGCACCTGGTGGTATGTGGCACCTCGGCATGCTCAACGGCGGTGTTGCTCGCGCTGCACTGGGCTTTGGTGGGGCTGAGTCGGGTAGTAATTCGGGTTCTAATCTTCAAATCTGGACCTACGCCGACTCGGGTGCATACCTAGGAAATCCACTGACTATCACGCGGTCTTCCGGCAATGTCGGGATTGGGACGACGGCGCCAGTAGCTGCTCTCCATGTCAATGGCGACATCAAAGCGTCAAATACCGGTGGTATGCGAAAAATTGTTGACGTTAGTATAAACGGCGTCACCAGCTATACAGTTACAGGGCTTAACGGCGACTCTGATATGATTTATTACATCACTATAGACGGAAGAGCGGTGGAAACATATGACACATGGATTTTGATGACACCAAACAATGCTACTACCGATGTCTTTCACACCAATGACGTAAGGTCAGCCCAGTCTAACGGATCTAATACCAATGCGGTTGCGCCTGTCACCCTGAACGGTACAGGGTTCTCACTTGGTGCC
>CAIWTN010000134.1 GCA_903915625.1 uncultured Pseudomonadota bacterium
GACCCTACAGCCGGGAGTGATAACAGCAAAGGAGCCGCCTACAATGCTAGCGCTGATCGACGCTCATTTGAGGCATTTAAGCAATTTGCCAGCGAGCTGTTTGGTGCAACGTAGATAGGACTATCAACGCCTACGGAGCCACCCCCCCGCGAGATGGCTTTGTTAGAGCCAGAAGATCCACAAATACATCCCGTAATATCGGATGGTTGAAAATAATATTTGCGCACAGCTCATTCCACATAAGTCCAAGCCGATAGCTCGGATGGGTGGGTGTTTAGACCTGCCCACGACCGGCTAGCAAGTATTGAGCGAGGACTAGTTATGAGCGAAGCAGCCAAAGTTTTAACACAACCGTCAATCCCGACTGCCAAGACAGCTAACAGTCAGGGGTTTACCGGATACCAAAAATTCGTCGTCGCTCTGCTAGCATTTCTCCAATTCACCATCATCTTAGACTTCATGATTTTGTCACCACTCGGCGCCATGCTAATGCCAGCGTTGGCGATCACCCCTTCTCAGTTTGGTCTAGTGGTATCGGTTTACGCCTTCAGCGCTGGAGCTTCCGGAATTTTGGCCGCAGGCTTTGCCGATCGCTTTGATCGTAAGCGTATGCTGCTTTTCTTCTACATCGGATTTCTAGCCGGTACATTACTCTGTGCCTTGGCCACGTCCTATCCGGCACTTATCTTCGCCCGCATAGTTACCGGTATATTTGGCGGTGTCATCGGATCGATAGTCTTCGCCATCACCACCGATTTATTTCCGTTTAGTATGCGTGGGCGCGTCATGGGCTTCGTGCAAACGGCATTTGCAGCCAGCCAAGTACTGGGTATCCCGCTAGGGATATATCTTTCCAATGCCTGGGGATGGCACGCGCCTTTCATGATGATCGTCGCCATTGGCGCGGTTGTTGGGCTGATCATTTTCCGTTATCTCAAACCAATCGATGGACATCTCGCGGCAAAAGTTGATCGCAATGCGTTCCACCATCTTTGGACGACAGCCCGGTCGCCGAGGTACCTCCAGGGGTTTGCTACCACGGCACTCATGGCTGTCGGTGGCTTCATGTTGATGCCCTTTGGCAGTGCCTATAGCATCCACAATCTAGGAGTCGACATCAACGATCTGCCCCATGTCTACATGGTGACAGGGATATGCGCGATCGCGGCCGGACCGCTAGTCGGAAGACTTTCCGACGCAGTCGGGAAATTTCGGATGTTTTTGTTCGGGACTATTTTGACGATCATTATGGTGGCGATCTACACCAACCTCGGCGTCACACCGCTGCCCTTAGTAATGCTTGTCAATGCACTCCTGTTTGTAGGCATCACGGCACGCATGATTCCGTCGCAAGCCTTGATGTCGGCAATTCCTGAACAGTCTAGCCGTGGCTCATACATGGCTATCAGTGCCTCCATCCAACAGATGGCGGGCGGCGTCGCCTCCGTCATTGCGGGACATATTGTTGAAGCTCATGCAGATGGCTCGATCGGGTACTTTAACCGTATCGGCTATGTGGTTACGCTGGCGTCACTGTTCACACTCTTCATGATGTCACGCATCCATCGGCTAATACCTGAGCAAAGGCCGGCCAACGTAGGTATTGGGGCGAGTCACTAATCACCAACTTCCCTAAGCCCGTTTGTCCGAGTTGCTGGTGAATAAGAGCAAGCTGGGTCGCTGTTTCTCTGAAATGCCCAGGAGCGCGCTTATGAGCCTGTGCGCGCAGTAAATCTGCTTAGGTCCATGCGCGAGCAAATCCCGCGCCAATGCAACACTCACGGAAATCAACCCAATTACAACCAAGATATTAAGGGTTTATAAACTACCCTCAGTTTTTATGAAATAAAACCGATGCACCTATTGGGGCAATAGAGTGGAACCATCCGCCGACCACTGTACTTGAATGGAATTTAGGCTCATTCATGCGGGAACGTTTTTTTAGAACCAAACACAAATTAAGCCTACGGATAGCCGCTGGTTTTCTGTGCTGCGCCCTTTTTTCCGAAACATCAACTGCCGCAAGTCACTCAATAAACTACTCCGGTCGGCTGACGCGCTCTGATGGCTCACCTGTCGAAGGGCCAGTGTCGATTCAGGTTAAATTTTGGAACTCATCGACGGACGGCGCCCAGATTGGACAGACTCTAGACTACTCGGGAATTAATTTAAGTTCGGGCGTGTTCGCACTGGATCTCGTGTTCACCGCTGACCAGGTTACTGCAGTTTTTGGTGACGGAAGTTCTCCGGTTTATTTGGAGCTCACCTCGCAAAATATCACCTACCCGCGCCAGCAATTTTCCTACGTGCCATTTGCCTTGCGTGTACCCGTTGATTCAAAAATGTTGACCTTCGATGAAGACGGAAAACTCACGTTTACGGCAGGGGCAAAGCTTGGTGCCAATCAATTCTTGACGACAGGTACGGACGGCAAGTTAATTTGGGCCTCGCCTTTAGCCCCGACAATTCAAAATCAAGCGATCGCTTCTGGGATCCCAAGCTCGGGACAAGTGCTGACCTATAACGGCAGTCAGTGGGCTTCATCGAACCCCATCGTCAGTATTGTGAACTTAACCACCGGAGTTACGGGCACACTTGCTGTGTCTAAAGGTGGTACGGGAGCGACGAGCTTTACCAATAACGGCGTCCTAATCGGCGCGGGAAATCTGCCAGTATCTACAGCTACTGGCAGCCAGTACCAAGTACTTACTTCAGGAGCTGGGGGAGCGCTAGGATTCGGCGCAGTGAACCTAGAGCAGAGTGCTGCAGTCAGTGGCGTACTACCAACAGCAAACGGCGGTACCGGAATTAACTCGGAAGCTATATTTCCATCGTCGGGTGTATTAGTCACGCGCGCCGGTACAGAGACGCTGACTAATAAAACAATTACCACAGCGACAATAAACGGATCCTCTACAATCAGTGGCGCGACAGAAATCAACACAGCCGGAGCCATTGCCTCAGGTGCAGCAACTGTTTCCGGAAATGTCACAGTTAGAGGAAACGGTACCGCTTCTAATAAACTTATTCTTAACGATAAGGGCAGCAATAATTTTGTCGCATTTAAAGCTCCGGATACCCTAGCATCATCAATTACGTGGGAGTTGCCAGAGATCGATGGCTCCGGTGGTCAAGTGTTAGCGACGAATGGCTCAGGTACTCTGAGTTGGACCTCAGGTCTCGCACCAACCGGTGCTGCTGGCGGCGACCTAACAGGAGCGTTCCCAAATCCTAGTTTGGTCGATGTAGTGACAGCAGGTGCCTATTCCAAAGTATCAGTAGACAGCAAAGGGCGTGTTACCAGTGGTAGTTCTTTGGTAGCCTCGGACATACCGAACTTATCTGCCGGTCAAATCACCAGCGGTAACTTAAACTCAGCGCAACTGCCAACTACTGGCACTGCCGGTACCTACGCTAAAGTTACGACGGATGATTACGGTCGGGTAATTGCCGGAAGTACTCTTAGCGCCAGTGATATACCGCCGATCTCAGCAGCGCTGATCACCAGCGGCACTTTAGATTCAGCGCTACTTCCAACATTGGGTACAGCTGGTACTTACGCTAAAGTCACGACGGATGCCTACGGCCGGGTTACCTCTGGAACTACCCTAGCTAGTAGCGATCTCACTTCAGCACTTGGATTTACGCCGTTAAACAAAGCTGGCGACACCATAGACGGTGCGCTGAATCTTGGCTCTAACGATTTACTAAGTGCCGGCAATATACAAATGGCAGCATCAAAAACCTTCGCACTTAGCGGTAACACTGCCGACCCAACCGGCCTTGTCAGTGACGATAAAGGTAAGACCTGGTTTAACACCGTAAGCAATGTGATCAAGTACTGGGATGGTGCGACCACTCAAACTCTTGGTGCCGTCGGCGCCAGTGTCACCAGCTTAAATGGTCAGACAGGTGCAACTCAGACATTCGCAACTCCCGGCACAACTGGCACGGCTCCAACTTGGTCATCAGCTGCTAATGCTCACACACTGAATATTCCACTAGCATCAACGGCCAGTGTTACCGCTGGTTTGATCTCATATTCTGACTACACTACCTTTAATGGAAAAGTCGCCGGCGTCACGTCAGGTACCGGAGTCACAGTCTCGACCACTGGCAATATTGCCACTGTCAATCTGGCGACCGCAGGGACTGCGGGTACCTACGCTAAAGTTATTACAGATGCCTACGGTCGTGTATCCAGCGGCACTACCTTAGTAGCAGCCGACCTACCACCTCATTCTGCAGCACTGATCACCAGTGGCACTTTGTCAGTGGCAAACGGTGGTACCGGAGTCACATCGACTCCTACGAATGGCCAAGTATTAATAGGTAATGGCTCCAATTTCGCTTTGTCAACGCTGACCGCTGGTACTGGTGTCAGCATTGCGAATGCTGCTGGCGGGATCACGATTGCAGCGACTGCTGATACCTCTACCAAAGTTAGTAAAACGGGCGACACCATGACCGGTGCACTGACTATGCCACTAAACGGTCTGATAGCGGGAACGTCACAGTTAGTGCTAGCAAACGGTAATGTCGGGATTGGTACGACAGCCCCAACCGTCAAGCTCTCGGTATCGGGTGGCCAAATCGCCGGCACCTATCTGGCCAGCTCTAATGGAACGGTCGGCTCGCCGATCAACTGGAATTCGGGAAATATTCAAAAATCCGATGTGGCGGCTGGAAATCTATACATGGATCCCGCCACCATGGTCGACGGTGCCGCCTATACTTTGGTTTTGAACAATGCTACCGGAGGCAGCTACACTTTATCGGCCTCAGGTATGACTTTTAAATGCAATCCCGCTTGTCCGATCGTGGTCACCGGCGGCAAGGATACTATAGTTACAATGATCAAGGCGGGTACCTCCGGCTGGGTATCATGGGTCAAGGATTTTCAATAGAGGGTCTAGTTTATGTTGAAAAAGTGCATTCTAACGACTCTAATCGGACTGGTCTTTTGGCTTCCGACATCCTTTGGGCAATTCAATGCTCTGATGTTTATGAAAACCCAGGGACCCAACGCGCCAACTCTTTTGATCGCAACGCCGGCATCGAGCAGCCAGATTAATCTCAGCTGGACCGACAACTCCACCGATGAAACCGGCTTCAAGATCGATCGCAGCCTCGACGGCTCGACGGGGTGGACCACGATAACGACGACCGCCGCGAACGTGGTCGCTTATTCGGATAGTGCATCGCTTTCCATGATAACAACCTATTATTACCGTGTTTATTCATCTAGTAGCAGTGGTGTCAGCGACTACAGCAATATAGCCAATGCCACTACCCTCGTGCCGACACCGACCGGCTTTTCGGGATCAGCGTCAGGGACCTCCATTTCACTCAGTTGGAACAATGTGGGCGTAACAAGCTACGTGCTCGTCGCTGGTACTGACACCTGGCCTTCAACCGTTCCCGTTGATGGAACGGGTTATAGTGTCAGCGGCCAGGTTATTTACTCGGGTGCTGGTACGAGCACCACTCATAGTGTGACGGCAGATCATACCTATTATTATAGGCTTTATGCGATGGCGGGGGCCACCAAATATTCGGTCGCAGCAAGTACTTCGGTAGCTTATATTTGCAGCCACGGCAGTCAAGCATTCGCGTATACGGGTGGTTCACAAAGCTTCGCGGTACCTACTGCCTGCAGCAGTATTATAGTTAAAGCATGGGGTGGTGGGGGCGCCAGCGGAGCCCATTCCTATACCACTGCTGTTGCCCATAATAGTGGTACAGGGGGAGGGGGTGCTTATGCATCGGGTACAGTTGCGGTCACTCCCAACTCAACTCTGACGGTCGAAGTCGGTGGTGGCGGCCGCGGCGGCGGTTACGGCACCGGTGGCGGCTGCGGTATCGGCACTGGGGGGGTGTATGGTGGCGGCGCGGGTGGCTTGGGCACATATGCTTGTGGTGGGGGTGGCGGTGGCTATAGTGCCGTAAAACAGTCTTCGACTATATTAATACTGGCTGCCGGTGGTGGCGGCGGTGGTGGTGAGAGAATAGGGCCTGGGACCGGTAATGGTGGAGGTGGCGGAGTAGCCGGCGGCACGGGCAATTATAGCGCAGTTGGGGGAACCGTCGGAGCCAGCGGATCAACAACGGGGGGCAGTGGGGGCAACACTGGCAATCAGCAGGGTGGTGGCGGTGGGGGCGGCGGTAATAACGGTGGAACCGGTGGGGCTGGAGCCGTCTACTCGATGGTTACGTCTAACGGTGCTGGTGGTGCCGGCGGTAACAGCTCCGCTACAACGATCTTGAATGGATCAGGCGTCATACCTGGCAACTCTGGGGATGCTGACCGCGCTGGAGCTGGTCAGGGAGGAGCATTGACGGGGACCAACCAATATGCAAACGGCAATTCAGGTGCCGCTGGCAGAGTCGTAATTTCTTACTGAAGGCATCGGTGTCATCTGAAATAGGGAAAAGAGGGACAACTCTAATAAAGCAAGTTTAAAAATAGTTTGTAGGAGAATTAACGGATTTTTGCCCCCATTTCCTGGTGACAGTTCCGCTTTCGCAGCAACCCCGTCTCCCGCTTTTATGTGAAGCTCTCCCCATCATTTGACCCATTCGCCTCCGCACAGTCGGTCAACCGTTGGGTCTGAGTGGTCTGCCTTCTCCCGCAGACAAGGCTCCGCCCAGCAGGTACCTTATTTGGCAGCCCGCAGCTCACCGAAGCGCTTTGCCTCAGTCGATACGATCTGCTGAAAAGCTCGCCTCTCGGTCATGCTCGAATGCGAACTCCTCCTGCACCACCCGCTGCGGCCCTCTGGCCGGCGCCTCGTAGTCAATGCCCTCATGTTTAAGGTAGCGCCTCACGTCCAACGGATCTGTGATCGCCGCCACCATGCGCACCTCACCGCCGCACGAGACGCATTTGGTAACATCGATCTTGAACACCTTCATAAGCATCTGAACTAAGCCCGAAGAGCTCTCCGCTTCGCTCCGCACCCTTCGGGCGGCTTCCTAGCTCACACGCCGAGCATCTCGCATAGTTCTGGATTGGCTCGCCGGAATGCTTCCATCTCTAAACTCGAAACATTCGTGAGTGGTTCGAGCCAAGCAAAACGGATCCACACGCACGGTGAGACAAACGGCGCGCCGAGGAAGACCAGGGCGCTTCGACCGTTGGTATCGTCGTAAAAACCGATGGTGCCCTTGTGCTTACCGCCGGTGATCATCACCGGGCCGAAATCTAAATCATCCATATTTGCCATGTGTTAACTCCTGCCTCCCGTACTGACCCTGGGCGGGGCACCATAACACCAGCTTATCGACTTGAAAAACCTGAGGCCCAGGCTTTTCATGCCTCCACATTTTTATTTGGAGGTTCAGCTAATGTACAGGATCAAGCAGCCAGCATCCCCTCTGGTCTACGCCTTTCTCAAGCAGATGCGCATACGCGGGATGAGTGATTGGTACGACTGCTCCAATTGGTACATTGGATGTGGGTACTACCGGAAGTATCTGCCTTGGTGGTTCCTGTAAAACGGCATGGCCAGCATCTGGTAATCAGTGGACCACAAATGGTAACGACATTTACAAAAACAACGCCGGCAACGTCGGTATCGGAACTACGAGCCCGGCGGGCAAATTAGATGTCCATCCCGGTGGCAGTCAGACTGCTGGTGATTTGGTTGCCGCTACAACTGATACGATGGGGGGTGCTACCGGTATCGCTGGAACGGTCCACGTCGGTCGGTTAAGCGCGACGGCTAATGACAATAC
>CAIWTN010000135.1 GCA_903915625.1 uncultured Pseudomonadota bacterium
TAAGGACGCATTAATCCACGGTGAGACTCTCTACCAAGGCGACGTTGGTGACGCTGCTCTGCAAGAACGCGTCTTTACTGAGAACAAAATCGCAGCGATTTTACATTTTGCTGCCGCTATTCGCGTCGAAGAATCCGTTGCTGATCCCGTCAAGTATTATAGTAACAATACGGTCAACACCCTTAGGCTGCTCAATGCTGCGGTGAAGTATCAAGTACCGAGAGTGATCTTCTCATCAACAGCCGCTACTTATGGGCAGCCTCGTAAGGTTCCTGTTGATGAAACGGCAGCAACCATACCGGAGAGCCCTTACGGCTGGTCAAAATTGATGAGTGAACAGATGCTGCGAGATATCGCCGCAGCTCACGGCATCAAAAACGTCATCCTAAGGTACTTTAACGTCGCTGGCGCTGATCCGCTCGGCCGCCTGGGACAAAGAACTCCTGAAGCGTCCCATCTAATCAAAGTCGCTTGCGAAGTGGCCGTCGGCAAACGCCAGCAAATGCAGGTATATGGCACCGATTACGCAACCCCAGACGGGACCTGTGTGCGCGACTACATCCATGTTGAAGACTTAGCAAACGCCCATCTTTTAGCACTGGAGCACTTGCTTGGCGGTGGAGAAAGCTCCCTACTCAATTGCGGTTATGGGCATGGTTCCTCTGTGCGGGAAGTCATCGCAGCTGTTAAAAAAGTGAGCGGCAAGGACTTTAAAGTGCTGGATGCCCCGCGTCGCGCCGGCGATGTTGCCAGCATTGTTGCTAACGCTGACAAAATTCGCCAGACACTGCATTGGAAGCCTCGCTTTGACGACTTAGAGACGATTGTGAAGCACGCTTTTGAATGGGAGAAAAAACTTCGCCAGCTTTGAGCTACAAGAAGTCTAAGAGTAAGGTGACCGCATGAAAATTGGCATCACGAGTTTGGTCCAGTTATCCGTCTACTTCGACGAGCTCGATGCCGGCGGGGTACTGTACCATGCTAGCTACATTAAACTCTGTGACCGTGCGCGAAATATTACCCTGGCCGAAGCTGGGTGCCCAACGCAGTCGTTGTTCGATAATAATCATGCCCTAGCTGTCGTGCGTTGTGACAACATATTTCGCAAGCCTTTGCGCATGCAAGACTGCCTCGTTGCAAGTAGGCTAGTCTCTTTCTCTAAACGCAGCTTGGTTGTCAGACATGCGATCTTTGACTCTAAAGTCGATCAAAAAGCGATCATGGATGCTGGACTAGAAATCGACAATGTGCCTGGCTGTTATTTCAGTGCTGAGACCACACTCGTCTCAGTTCACGTCAAAGAAATGACCTCGACACCGCTTCCTAAATACTTGCGGCAGGCACTCGGCCTGCCGGCGCAGGGAGTATTGGCGTGAATTCAAACCGCTGGCAACTTGATGGGAGTACTGCGGTAGTCACGGGTGCTAGCAAAGGAATCGGACGGGCCGTTGCCATAGAGCTCGCCCGTTTCGGCGCTCATGTACTCGCTGTGGCGCGAGATCCTGCCAACTTACAGAATCTTAGAACTGAGGCGAGCCAAAGCGATCTAAATATAGATTGCCTTAGCGCGGACGTATGCCTAGCTGAAGATCGCAACCGGATCCTAAACACTGCAAAGTCACAACTAGGCTCAATTAGTATCCTCGTAAATAATGTCGGTACCAACATTCGAAAACGAGCCGTGGATTACACCGATCAAGAAATCGCTGCAATCTTTTCGACAAATTTAGAAAGTGCTTTCTCGCTCAGTAGGCTTTTTTACCGCGAATTATCTGCAGCAGCGAACGCTTCGCTCATCAATATATCGTCCGTAGCTGGAATCACGGCCCTACGTACCGGAGTGCCCTACGCGATGACGAAGGCCGCGATGATCCAAATGACAAAAAATCTCGCCATCGAGTGGGCGAGCAGCGGCGTCAGGGTAAACGCAGTAGCCCCATGGTATATCGATACGCCGCTGGCTAGGCCGGTATTAAATAAACCAAACGAACTGAGCCAGATCCTAGCCAGGACTCCGATGCGACGCATCGGTAAACCAGAAGAAGTTGCCGCGGCAGTTGCCTTTTTTTGCTTGCCCGCGGCCTCCTACATCACGGGTCAATGTTTGGCCGTTGACGGCGGATTCACCGTCAATGGTTATGGTGACTGAAGACTAATCGACGCAGCCTTCTTGCAAGGTTGGCTTTATCGAACCAATTGGGAAACCAGCCGCCTCGAGTCGGCTATAAATTCCTGCTAGCGTTTCGTTAGGCAACGACGGTGTGCGCGATAGTACCCATATGGGCGTCCGAAGCGGCGACGAGACTACGGCATATGAGTAATCTTCCGCTACCTCGATCACCCAGTAATTCGAAAACGGAAGCCTTACGCCACCAAACACCACATTTAGTTTGCCGACCTTACTAGTCGGATAAGCGACACCTTCGACGGAGCTCAACTCGCCGTCTACTGTGCCTTTACGGCAGGTATTAACAACGTTGATGTTCCCATCTGTTTGTAGCGTATAAGTCGCCGTCGCACAGACACAATCCTTTTGAAAAAAAGGATTAGTGGAAGCCACCTGATACCACTTCCCTGCGTAACTACTCAAATCAAGAGACTTCACCACACTTGGGAAAATCGCAGCATGAGCAGCGGTAGCACTCAAAGACAAAACAGCAAACACAGAAAAAATAAATTCTCTCATCGCTCCCCCCACAATTTCTTTTTTAGCCGCAAGATGCTGGCCTCTTGCTGCTATCGTTACTCGGAGATGCATGGGAGTGACAACAAGTATCCGAGACATAAATCTTACAAAGTAACGGGGACTAATTCTTCAGAAGACAAGATCGCCATTGAAATGGCAATTAACCGTGCTATTCGCAGTGATAATCCCACCTTCTCACAGAGATTCGGCACGCTTTTTTAATTAGCGAGACTTAAGTAATCCGGTCTGCGCTTTCTCATTTTTGGCATCTTGAGTAAGTACCATTTGGTATTGCGCTGCGGCTGAGGATTTCTCACCAGCTGCAAGCAGTGCATCCGCAAGGTTTAGTTGCGCCTCTTTGAATATTGGCCGAATCTGCAGAGCATCTTTATACGCACTGATTGATCCCAAAATATCACCGCGCATATATCGAATTGCACCTAGAGTATTAAGTGCTGACGCATTTTTCGGGGTTAGCGCCAGCACTTTATTTATTGCTTCAAAGGCGTAGTCTAGGCGGCCAGTGATGCCCGCGATTTGCGCCCTTAATTCTAAATTACTAGGATCGTCGGGACGCAATTCTAACGCCTTCTGATTATATTCATCAGCCTTTTTCAAATCGCCCAACAGATAATTTGCATAAGCAAACCCATTCAATGCCTCGACGCTTTGAGCATCTAAATCAATTGCTCGCCAAAACCATTCCCGCGCAGCAGCGATTTCGCCTAGTTTTGTGAGCGTAATACCAAGATTTGTCTGAGCCAAACCGTAGCGGGGACTGAGATCAATCGCCAGACGAAACTCAGACTCAGCTTTAATCAGATTCTGAGCGTCAAGATATGCTAGTCCCAAATTATTATGAACATCTTCAGAGCGATCCGCTCCCTTAGCTAGAGCATCTTGCCAGAGCGTGAATGAATTAGACCAAACCCTGCACTGACTCTTGGTAAATACCCCATTTACTGTCAGAATTAAGATAAGGACTACCTGCCAAAAAATTTTACGACCTGCCGACCAGCGTTCGAAGATAGGCTGCTCAGTACCAGCCGCCACTATGATAATCACGGCCAAGGTAGCCATGTAAGTGTACCGATCAGAAGCGATTGTCGAGCCAATCTGTACAATGCCTAGATTTGCTGCCAAGGCCGCAAAACCGACAAAAAAAGCAACCACGGCCCAAAGACAACGTCGCCAAAACCATGCAGCTAAAGCAGCAACTAGCAGTGGTAGGGACAGAACAAGAATATCGATAAAACCAAAATCATTTGGCCGCGCATAATAATTAGATATCTGATAGGGCACTAAGGTCTTCGTCAAATAAATAGAGAGAGCAAGGATGCTGTTAAATAGTCGCGTCCATAACCCAAAACGTTCCACGAACGGACTTTGATGGATCTCAGCCCGGGCCCACACAGCCACTAAAGACGTCACCAAACTTAAAATGAAAAACGGCACCTGCCGCCGCAAAATGCCAACTAGCGCTACCCGGTGCACCGAACGCTTAGCCTGAAGCACATCACAACCAATCAACAAAATCGGCACAAAAGCTGCGGTTGCTTTACTTAAGCAAGCTGCAAAAAAGAAGAAAACAGACAATTTAAAATTCTTATCACTCCTAAGCATACTGTCCGACGGCCGGCTAGAGGAACGCAGATAAAACCAAACTGAAAGCAGCACAAACCATGCGCACAGCAGATATGGCTGACAAGATGCCCAGGCAACTACCTCTACACGCAAAGGGTGCCATGCAAAAAAGGCTACTACAGCAGTCAAAGATAACCACTCACTTGCAGAGCGGCTCACTCGATCCGGCGGCAACCAAAAACGCCCCAAGATCACGAAAAGCATCGCACAATTCAGGCTATGCAAGAGCAAACTGACTGCATGATAGCCACTCGGATCGAGACCAAAAAGACAGTATTCTAGCTCTAGAAGTAGCCATGCGAGTGGCTGAAAGACTCCTAAATGTCGAGCGGTAAAAGCCCACTCTATTTGCTTCCAACCTAAGCCGCGGAATGCATAGTTATTCGTAAAATTATAAGCATCGTCCCAGTTCACGAAGTCGTTACCGAGTATCGAGCAGAATGCTAGCAAGACTCCGACTATCAAAGTCAGAAGGGAAAAAATTCTCGATGATTTAATTGATGCCATTGTTAATTAAAGCCTCGGTTCAATCCACTCAGGAACCAAACGAAGACCGTATGCCATAGCAATAAATGCAACAAAAAAATAAAACCAGACGCCAACAAAGACGCGGTGGCTGAAAAAGTTAGGTCGAGAACCCAAGACCCAACCAGCTCCGATAATATGGCCTAAAATTAACAGCGATACTATTTTGCTCATATTATTACGTCAACACTCCGTCATTCGGCATGAATATAGTCACCGCGCTCTAAGGGGAAGCGGTCCAACTGATCTTTACCGCTGAGTAATTTGTAAAAAGTAGTGGAGTAACGAGACA
>CAIWTN010000136.1 GCA_903915625.1 uncultured Pseudomonadota bacterium
TATGTTCGTCCGCTAGCTCCTGAATCGACTGAAAAAATAGACGCAGCGCTCCAACTTGCCGAAGAATCCCCTTTTGCCTGTATCGTACCCGCTACATCTAACTTGGTGGCCGGCGATGTAGTCCCAATCCCGACATTCCCACTCGCAGTCAAAGTCGTAAACGCTGCGCTGTTCGCCGTCGTCGCACCAATAGCTCCGGGAGAAGCCCAATTCGTGGTTGGCGTTGAACTTGCCCAAGTCGTGCCATTTGACATCAAAACATTGCCGCTGGTGCCCGGAGCAACGGTAAGTGGCGCGCTACTTCCGTTACCTACCAGCACGCTATTTGCGGCAAGATTAGTTGCACCGGTACCGCCGTTAGCGACAGCCACAATTCCAGTGACGTTGCTCGCTGTACCCGAGACATTACCGGTGACGTTGCCGGTTAGATTGCCTGTGACATTACCCGTTAAATTCGCTGTTACCGTGCCTGACGCAAAATTACCGGACGCATCTCGTTTAACGATCGTAGATACTGTGTTTACATTAGTTGCTGCGTTAGCCAATCCAGCACCAGCCGCCACGTTGGCTGCAGTGACACCACCAACATTCCCAACCACCGTTGCTCCCTGAGTACCCGTAACATCCCCTGACAAAGACCCGCTAAAACTGCCTGGCGCACTCCACGACATATTACCTGAGCCATCTGTCGTTAAGTAAGCACCAGCGGATACGGTGCCTGGCAGAGTATAAGTTAGATTTGAAGTCATGCTAGGATTAGCACGAAGCGAAACATAGTTATCGGTACCATCGTTATCTTTTAGCTTCAAATAACCACTCGAATCGACTGCTGACATTACTGCGCCGGTACTGCTCTGCCACTCCTGCAGATTCGCTGACTGGCTAGCGGAGCCTTTGACGATAAGCCCTTGGCTTGCGGCGTTAGGGGTCGTGGCATTTATTAGGCTGCTGCTAAAGCCGCCGTTGCTGTCGCGCCTGACTATTGCGAGTGCGCTATTTGCGGAGCTTGCAGCATTGGCTACTAATTCAGCCGCGTGAACATTTGCTGCCGAGGAGGTGCCGACTGTAGACACGACAGTCGCGCCTTGAGTACCAGTTACATCTCCAACGAGTGCGCCGGTGAAGGATCCTGCAGCAGTAGCTATTGATGCTGTGCCAGTTAAATTAGCTGTAATAGTCCCTGCCGCAAAATTACCGGACGCGTCTCTTCTTATAATAGTCGATGCCGTGTTTTCAGTAGTCGCTGCGTTAGCTAAGTTTGCACCAGCCGCAACGTTTGCAGCCGTCACTCCACCAACATTACCAACCACCGTCGCACCTTGCGTGCCAGTCACATCTCCAGCGAGTGAGCCTGTGAATGACCCCGATGAAGTGGCAGTGGATGCGTTTCCGGTTAGAGTACCGGTCACGTTACCAGTTAAATTAGCTGTGATTGTAGCTGCCGTAAAATTACCAGAGCCGTCGCGCTTGACGATTGTCGACGCCGTGTTAGCGTTGGTCGCTGCGTTAGCTAGGTTTGCACCTGCAGCTACGTTTGCAGCCGTTACCCCACCAACAGATGAAACGGTCGGGTTAGGGAAGTTTCCACCCAGATCACCACCGGCCACACCGGTTGGCGCGAGTCCAGATGCCCAGCCCAAGGTCCCGGCGCCGTTAGTAGCGAGGACCTGACCACCGGTTCCATCTGTTGATGGCAGCACCCATGTGGTAGATGTAGCTATAGTGTCGGGAGATTTCAGCGCAAGGTAATTGGTGCCTTTGTCATTCAATACAAGTTGGCTCGATGTAGTCCCGTTGCCTTGTAAAGTGACGTTGCCTTGAGAAACTATATTCGCAGCAGTCAGTGCACCGGACGTGATTGCACCAGAAGTGTTTATGGATGTGGACCCAGCTATCATCGACGCGCCATTGATAGTAGCACCCGTCAGGGTCTTATTAGTCAAAGTCTCCGCCGCATCTTCAGTCACAATCACGCCAGAAGTCGGGAAAGTAGCCGTTGAGCTAATACCGGTACCACCATTAGCAGTAGCTAATTGCCCAGCCGTAATCTTACTCGCATCTAAACTCGGGATATCCGCAGCTACAAGGGTGCTGCCACTCGTCACCTGACCTTGAGCGTTTGTGGTCACTTTTGCGTAGGTGCCGGCACTGCCTGCGGATGCAAAACTCACGGTCGCAGTGCCGCCTGAATTCACTACGTTGATCCCTGATGCGCCAGCAACTGATCCGACTTTATTATTAAACGAATTGTAATCAGCATTGGAGATGACACCACCTGTCACTCCCGATGCCGATGCATTTGGAATACTCAGCGTGTGTGTATTAGACCCCGAGTTAATCGCGGGCGCTGAGCCAATGTTATTCACTTGAAAGCTCTGCGCACTGCCCGACTGACCGTTAAGGCTGGTTAAACCAGCCCCTGATACACCGAGCGCCTGTGCACTTGACCCATCCCAGTATCTGATTTGATTCGTTGACGAGTTAAACCAAGTTTTTCCTTTGTCTGGAGACCCAGCACCGGAGCTATTTAACTGCGCGGTCATCAAAGGCTCTGAAGTATTATCAAAGACGCCAAGTCCTAAACTCTTGGCTGCACTCAGTACTACGTTACCCACAGCCGTCAGGGGTTGGCCGCTCATGATGAGGGA
>CAIWTN010000137.1 GCA_903915625.1 uncultured Pseudomonadota bacterium
AGGTACCGGCAGTACCCACCGCAGCTAGTGTTGGACTAGGATAGTTACCAGTGAGATCACCACCAGCAGCTCCCGATGGAGCGAGGCCAGATAACCACAAAAGTGTGCCGGCACCATTCGTTGAAAGTACCTGACCACTGGTCCCGTCACTGTTTGGTAGCACCCAGGTAGTCGAACCGGTGAGCGTATCGGGCGCTTTAAACGCAAGAGCATTTGTCGTCCCTTTGTCGTTAAGCACCAGTTTATTTGCCGTAGTACCCTCACCAAGTATGGTGACGTTGCCGGCCACGGTTTGGGCCCCTGAGTTAACAGTGCCAGTCGTGTCGATCGTAGTGGAGCCGCTGATATTTGCGCCGTTGATCGTGGCACCGTTAAGAGTCTTATTTGTGAGCGTCTCTGTCGCCGTTTCTGTCACCACCACACCCGAGGTGGGAAATGTCGCAGTGGAGTTTACTCCCGTACCGCCGTTAGCCGCTGCAAGAGTGCCAGAAGTGATGAGAGCTGCACTCAGCGGCGGAATATCCGCTGCTTCCAGCGACATGCCCAAAGTCACTCGGCCCTGGCCGTCCGTGACGACTTTGGCGTAGGTCCCGGCCGTGCCTACATTAGCCAAACCAATAGTGCCGCTATTTGTGACTGTTCCCCCAGTTAAGCCCGCTCCCGCAGTAACGCTGGTAACGGTGCCGAAGTTGGCGCTAGCTGTGCTGATGCTCTGCGGCACCCACTGCCCACCGTTGAAGGTCAATACTTGGCCAGAGGTCGGTGCAGACGCACTCACGCTTTGCGCCGTCAGCGAGCCAAAGCTGGGGCTGCTCCACGACACACCACTACTACCATCGGATACTAAATAACTCCCGGCTGAGGCTTGCAGTGCTCCCTTAAGGCCGAGGTTACCGTTTTGATCAAACACAACCGATTTACTATCGACTGGCACCCTTAAAGCATAAGGCACGTAGTTATACTGCTGGCGGGGATAGCTTTTACCAGCGGCGGTTACTTCGATGTAGACTGGCTCTGATCCATCGCGAAAGATGGCCTCTACCTGTGCACTGCTTAGCGCTAAAGGTAGCGAAAACATCCCTTGGATAAGAGGCACCGCGGTATAATCAATCTGCGAGCCAAGCGTGCTGCCGCTGGTGATGTCGGTCCAAAATTTGACCATCATGTCGACAGGCCCAGCAACGGGCGCACCGTCTGCCTGGGTGAGGCGACCAGAGTAACTGAGTCTGTAGTCGGCGGCGAAGCTGCTTACAGCGTTTAAAAGAAGGGCAAACGATCCGGCGACGATGCACAAAAAAAGCTTAATGCGTCGTGACGTGATTGATTGCTTGATTGCCTTTCTCTCCACCCTGATCTCCTCAGAGTTGGCCGCAATCTAGGCTGCTACTGACTGAGTCCTGCTGATGCGGCTAGCTCTTTGTTACTAGCAGTCCAGATCGGTCTAATCCGGCGTAACTTTAGCTAATATAATTGCCGGATATTTAACCCATGGAATCGGTAGGTTAGAGCGGGTAGAGCGGGGTCGGGCACTGGAGCCAACCCCCTGAAAGCACAGGAACTGTGGTCATGAGATTTTTGAGTAATATTAATGATTTAAATTAGTTAGAGCGAGTGCCTGACCCCAAGAATTTGCTCCCTCAGCTTCTGCAGCTCCTCTTGGGGCAAGCGCAGACCTTTGACCGCAGTTGTCGCCCAACCTTTGATCTTAGCCGAGTCTTCCATCGTGGCAGCGACTAGATAGAGATTGCGCAGGTCATCTCGCGACGCAGCAATTGCCTGCAGCAAAACCAACCGCCCGCGTTCGTCCGCGACACGAAGCATTTGCCGCATAATATAAAGCTCACCAGCACCTGGTTTCTTGAGAAAACGCCGAAAGAAATTGGCTACGAGCTCTGACCGGGTGTCTTCTATGGCATCACCCAACTCGGCTACCGTAACCGGGACACCAAAGTCAGCCAACGTTATGGCCGAGTACATCCGGTTCCAAAATTTCTCATCGACCAGGCCCTGGCGCAGTAGATCGGTGGCGGCGATTAATTTTTGCTTTCGAATCTCCTGAATAGCCTTGAAGCGCTGGTAGACAAACTCGTGATTCATCCCTGCGACTATCTCATCGGAAACTGCTGCTGGTGCGTCTTTAGCCGCATCGACTGTAGCCGGCTGGGTTGGTTGTTTATTTGGCAACCCATTGTAAACTTTAGAAGTATTAGATTTTACTGATAGGTCTGCGCGTTCTGACACCGGTCCAGAATCAGAATTCTTCGGAGAACCCTTTTGCGCAACGCTCGCCGCTACTACGGCGGCATCCGTTTGTGGCTCGGCTAAGTCCTGACCCATGCCGGACTTGATGAGTTCGTCTAATGAGACGAGCATGGACTCGAACGGGTTGTGATCGTTGATGAGGACTTCGTAGGCGCTGTAAGAGCCGGCCCCTACCAAGAGCAGAATCAGCCAAACGAAGCGGTAGTGGATACCCTTGGGTGCCAACTCTAATTCGCGAAGGGCGCTAAACTCTTGTTGCTCAGGCGACAAGTCTTCAGGTGCATCATAGCTCTCCCAAAGCGCCTCGGTTTCGACAGGTGCGGGCCGAGCGCCCCCACTAACTAAGGTGGGACCACCGTCCGTTGCACTGCCCAACGAACTCGGGTTCGTACTGCTAAGATTTAATCTGCTGACCATAAGCTTCACCGCGTTGCGTCAAATTTCCCACACTCCTTTTCGTGGAGTTGGCCAACGGAGTTTAGGAAAAAATTTAGGCTAGACATGGTCGTTTGTGGGTAAGTCTGGTACTTTTCGCTTGAGATTAATAGGTTACCTTGGTACTCCTGCAGGCTTCATGGTAACTATTAGAAAGCTGAGTCCTTTCACATAAGTAACAGGGTGTTCGCGCATGGCATCAACAGGTAAAATGGAATTTGTCCGTAACATCGGCATTTCAGCTCACATCGACTCCGGTAAGACGACGCTCACTGAGCGGATCCTCTTTTACACCGGCCGGATCCACAAGATCCAAGAAGTGCGCGGCACAACTGGTGACGGCGCTACGATGGACCACATGGAGCTTGAAAAAGAGCGTGGTATCACGATTACCTCCGCAGCTACCACTGTCGGTTGGAAAGACTTCGCCATCAACATCATCGATACCCCCGGTCACGTGGACTTTACGGTAGAAGTAGAGCGTTCGCTGCGGGTTCTCGACGGTGCGGTTCTGGTACTCTGCGGCGTATCCGGCGTCCAGTCCCAGTCCATTACAGTTGACCGCCAAATGAAGCGCTACCGCGTTCCATGCTTGGCCTTCATCAACAAGCTTGACCGCCAAGGTGCTAACCCATACCGCGTAACTGGAATGCTTAGAGAAAAGCTGGGCCACAATGCGGTCATGATGCAGATTCCGATCGGCCTCGAAGGCGCTCATGACGGCGAGATCGACCTCGTCAAAATGCGCGCATTCTTCTTCGAAGGCGAAAAAGGCGAGCGCATCCGTGAAGCCGACATCCCAGCTGAATACGTCGAAAAAGCCAATGAATACCGCGGTATCATGCTCGACAAGGTCTCGATGTTCTCAGACGAGATGACCGAGTTGATGTTGGAAGAAAAAGAAATTCCAGAAGACATGATCAACCAAGTCGTTCGTGCAGCCGTGATCAAGCGCGAACTGACCCCAGTATTCATGGGTTCTGCCTACAAAAACCGCGGCGTGCAGCTGCTGCTCGACGCTGTCGGCCGCTACCTGCCAAGCCCATTGGAAGTTAAAAACTTCGGCACCGATCTCGATAAAAACGAGAAGGTCGAGGCTATTTCTGATCCAGCACTGCCGCTAATTGCGATGGCATTTAAGATCTCTGACGACCAATACGGCCAGTTGACCTACACGCGGATCTACCAAGGTACGCTGAAAAAAGGCGACACGGCGTACAATCCACGTACCCAGAAGAAGCAACGTATCGGCCGCCTCGTGCGCATGCACTCGGCAGATAAAGAAGAGATCGATGTCGCATCCGCTGGCGACATCATCGCCATGGTCGGTGTTGAGTGTGCTTCCGGTGACACGTACTGCGCCGAAAACATCAACGTCGCGATGGAATCGATCTACTGTCCAGAGCCAGTGATCGAACTAGCACTTAAGCCTGAAAAACAAGACGACTTGGTTAAAGTTTCAAAAGCGCTTAACCGCTTTATGAAAGAAGACCCAACCTTCCGCGTTTTTGTTGACCCAGAGTCCAACGAGACGATCATCAAAGGTATGGGCGAGCTCCACCTTGAGATCTATGTTGAGCGTATCAAACGCGAGTACAAAGCTAACGTAGTCATTGGTCAGCCTAAGGTTAACTACCGTGAAGCTCCAACACTGCCAGCTAACTACGACTACAAGCACAAGAAGCAGACCGGTGGTTCGGGCCAGTACGCGCACGTCGTGGGCAAACTGATTCCGCTGCCTGAGGACTCGGAGATCAACTTCAAGTTCGAAAACAACATCGTCGGTGGTGCAATTCCAAAAGAATTCATCCCTGGCTGCGAGAAGGGCTTCAACGAGTCCGTCGTGAAAGGTCCGCTGGGCGGCTTCCAAGTGATCCGTACCCAGATCGACCTAGACGACGGTGGCTTCCACCCTGTCGACTCCTCTGAGATGGCGTTCAAAATTGCGTCGCGCGCAGCGTTCAAAGAAGCATTCTTGGCCTCTAAGCCGGTGCTTCTCGAGCCAATTATGCGCGTCGAAGTTGAGACCCCAAGCGACTTCCAAGGTACCGTCCAAGGTGACTTGTCGTCCCGCCGCGGCTTGCTGCTAGGTAGCGACATGCGTGACGATTACGCAGTCATCATCGCCGAAGTGCCATTGTCTGAAATGTTCGGTTACTCGACCGACCTACGTTCGGCAACCCAAGGTAAAGCTAACTTCTCTATGGAGTTTTCCAAGTACCGTCCGGTGCCAGCAAGCATTCAAGAGCAAATCGTGTCTAAGCACCGCGAAGAGCAGGCTAAAGGCAACAAGTAAGTTAAGTTTACCAACCCCCGCGGCCGCCATGGTCGCGGGGGTTTTTTTTTAAGTTTTTTGTCGTCCCTGCCGATGCCAGTATATATGGCAACAACTCCAAAAAATCCGCCAAGGCAAGCTGGCAAAGCATCCCAGAGAGCACACCTACGCTTGGTGTCGCAAGAGGTGCTGACTAGCTCCGATTCAGACGATCACAGGGAAAAAGTCGCTGAGGCTGTCGCGCCGAAGAGCTCCATTGGGAAATTTATGGATGCTTATGCCGATGCGATTGAGCGGCAGATTCAGGCGATTCTAGATAGTTAAGAGAAGTGCCTGACCCCACGTGGCATCGGTTATGCATGTCCTCTAGGTGTGAATGCGTTACACACACTCAAGGAGGAATTGCGATGGCCTCGCCTAATGTCCATACCGGTGGCCTAGTCACAATGTCGCGGACTAAGGAATTCTCGATGATGCAGCGAATGGCCCTAAGAGCGGCCCATCCTGTATCGATCATTTTTTATTTTGTCGGAGCGATGTGGAGTATTTTCTATCTCTGGAATCAGAACTGGGTCTTTGCGCTCGCGATTTTTGTTGCCGCGCGAGCTCTAGGATTTGCTGCGGTACGTCATACTCATCTTCAGGAAATGTCGGAGACATTACTGGGAAAAATGGCTCTCTTGCATCTGCATCCAGCTAATCTAGCAGTGCAGTTCATTGGCGCTATCGTTTGTCTGGCTGGCGTTTGGATGCACACTACTGAGACGATCTTAGGAGGTGCCTCCCTCATTGCAGCCGGACATGCATTTGGATGGTCAAAGGTGAATAGCAGCTTAGATCTAACGACCGAGGAAAAGCTGTAAATACGATGAGAGTCGGCGCAGTAGCTATAGCAGCTGCGGTATTTAGCACAACTGCGTTGGCTCGCTTCATAGAGACGGATGCAGATCGTATCGATCGTGAGGAGAGCTTAAGCAGCCATAGCCTTCTGGATCAGGTGAGCTACCGCTTCCCCCTCTTATATGAGGAATTATGGGATCGAGCAGAAAGTGGATTTCGTGCTTACGGTGGGAGTTATAATGCGCGACGCTTTGATTATCGTGAAGATATAAAAGTTCAGTCGCCGCTTAATGAGAGTGCTGGATGTGCCGTCTTCCAATATCGTCGCGAAGATCTGATTGAACAACGTACAGAACACTTTTTGCAGCTATGGTTACAACCTAGCGCGACTTGGCTGCGGTGGAGTTTGCTAGGCGACGGCGGTTCTTATAAAGAGTACGGCGATCTTGGAGGTGCTGTTGCCCTTTGGAATTCACCGTGGCAGTGGTTAGAGTTTCGTTACTGGTCTGTCGATCACTACTATCAAGATAAGCGTTCAGATATGGTTGATCAGCGTCTAGGCAGACCGATAACACGCGAGATTAGGGGATTTTGGATCGATCAACATTGGAGTGCGCGATTCAACTTAGGCAATGACGCTCCATTTAAATGGATACGCAAAAGTCGCGGCTATAACTACGATTATTCACGAACATTCGCAGACTACAAAGTCAGTTACGAGCTGAAATCGGGGATCCGGTTAGTTACCGAGGGGCAAATGGAATGGAAGAAAGAAGCTAAAACCTGGAATAACTCACCGCTAATCTACAGTAAAAGTATGAAGCGTGATGTCGGCCAGTATCACGTAATGGTGCAAAGCCGAACCGATGATACCTTTTCTGAAATTGGCCTTGTTTACATTAAACGACATGCTGATTACACGTTTTCGTCACCTACAGGAACTGATCCCACAGTTATAGTTTCGCTCGCTCCCGAAACACCAAGCCCGAGTGTCGTCGATAGACAAGAAGTGGGTCTTCGCGCGACAAGATTCACTCAGCTTAGCGGCACGAGACAAAGCCTTGAATATGGAGCTTTGCTGCACCTGGTCGAAGCCCGCGAGGATCAAGGCTACTGGCCTCGCACAGAGGCAAAGACCTTGCTTGCGTGGGATTCAGCACTCAGTAGTAACGCACATGCAATCGTCAATACGACTTGGAATGTGGCCCGATTAGCTCACAACTTTCCCTATGCCAGTAAAGACAAGCCGTTTTGGCCCTGGGGCGGCGGGCAGCTTGCTCTCATTGCCGTGTTTTGAATCTGGTTGACGCACAATGACTACGGACTTACCGTGAGGCAAAGCCACTGTTGTGAATCACCTACGGAGCTCAAAATGGACGCGACACCAAAACATGTATTGATCATCGGTGCAACAGGCGGCATCGGTCAGAACCTAGCCCAGAGACTACTCCAAAATAATCACCGCGTAGCTCTCGCAGCTAGGAACGAAGAACGCTTGGATGAGTTGGTGGCACGTATAGGCGGGGATCCCCTGCCGATCACAGGTGATTATGAAAGTATCGTCGATGCCTCGGCCAAGGCTGCTAGCATTTTGGGGCGTTTGGACGCGGTGATTTGCTGTGCAGGCTCACTGCTGCTAAAGCCGGCACATTTAACGCGCGAAGACGAGTTCGATGCCGTAATGAACGCCAGCGCGCGCACCGCATTTGCCACAGTCGCAGGAGCGGCGAAAGTCATGCAATCGGGCGGCGGCTCCATCGTGCTGATGAGCTCAGCTGCTGCGCGCATCGGGCTGGCGAATCACGAGGCGATTGCTGCAGCAAAGGGAGCAGTGATCGGGCTGACCTTATCAGCTGCTGCAACCTATGGCTCCAAGGGTATACGGGTCAACTGCATCGCCCCTGGCTTAGTTGCCACCCCGCTAACAGAGCGCATCACTAGCTCTGAGGTGTCACGGAAAGCCTCTGTGGCAATGCACGCTCTCGGCCGACTTGGCGAGGCAGAGGATATTGCCGCGATGGCCGAATTTTTACTGGTCGGCCCATCCAGCTGGATGACCGGACAAGTGATTGGCGTCGACGGTGGCTTAGGCACCGTTCGAGCTCGCGGCTGACAATAAGCTCAGGACCTAAGGACACCGGCATCGTCTAGGCCCTCGACTGCCTCATTATGCCATGCGGCGTAATCTAGCGGGTAGCGGTCGGGCTTAGCGATCACAAGCACACTTTGATAGAGCTCCACGGCTTTTTGCTCGTCACCATCGTCCGCTGCTATATGCGCCATAATTAGCATATTTGCTGGATTTTGCGGATCTTGAGCAAAGGCTTTTCGGGCGTATTCGGCGGCTTTCTTCTTCGAACCGACCGAGATGAACCGGGGTGCGTTTAGGTAGATACTAGCTAGAGCGCGATTAGCAGCCCCGGCCTCATAGGCTGGGTGCTTTTCGCTGACTGCAATCAAACGCTTTTCAATTTTTTCCATGAGGCGCAGGGCATCAAGATTGCGCTGAACACTAGCCATGCCACCAGCATTAGCTGCCCAGATCAATGCAGCTTCAGGCTCATTAATGTCTGCTGCAAAGGGCTCTAACAGCTTTACACCGTGCTCATAAGCGGCAAGCTTCTCCTCATCCGTATTGCCATATTGCCCAATAAAGTAAGACAGGCGAGCTTGTTCAATAAGACTGGCACGACTTTTATCATTTTTCGCCACTAAAGAGTCCAGCTTCGCTTTGGCACTGGTAGCAATGGCGAGACGCTCTTGACTAGGTACAACCACGGCTTCCACTGGATGGGTCGCGGTTGCTGAAGCGAGGGTACTAACTCCAGATATTAGAAATGCGACACAAGCCGTTAACGCTTTATTTTTCATCTCCGAGTCTCCTTTTCCAAGCTAACCTTATTTTTTAGGGTGAAATCTCAATCTTTGCAAGCACAAGGTCAGACCTCGCTATGAGACTTCCAGCGACCTCCCCTTCCAGGCGAGGTCACCTTTACGAGTATAAAAAGCGGATTCGCAGAGGACACTAAGCGCAAGCAGGATACCAAAGGGAAACAAAGCCAACACTGGCCAGGGAGTTTTGAAAGTCAGTCGCTGCGAGCACAGGAGTGTCGTATTCAGCAGAAGAATCCCTAATATCGTCGCCAAATCGTTGTAAATTACTGCTAGTACTGGGGTGAAAAGTAACAGCAAGATGAGAGGCATCACAATCAAGAGAGCTAGCTGCGAGCCACCGAACAAGGCAAATAGGTTCTTCCGAAAGCCCTGTCTGGCCTCGGCCCAGCTTTGATACATTTGTACGCAAATCTCTCCGGCTGCACATGCTGGCAATAGCCTGTGGCCCACCTTTTTCACCAGCCGGCCCAGCTCGACATCCTCGATCAGTGACGCACGGACTGCAGCATGGCCACCAACTAAGTCATAGGTCGCTCGCTGCCACGCAAACCACTGACCGTTGCCAGTCGCAAGTCCTGGAGAGCGCAAACGCGGCACCAGCCAAAGCGGCAGTGAGATCAAGATCAAGAACTGAGTCACTACAGCCACTAGTGCCTGCACCACAGGAGAGCCCCCTAACTGCCGCGGCAGCACAGTAAGGGCTCCAGCTTGGTAGGCCAAAAGCGAGCCGACCGTATTCTTTACGACCTGCGGGCCCACTACGACATCGGCATCACAGAAAACAAGCATCTCGCCGCGTGCGTATTTGACCAGCTCCTGGCAGGTCCGCGCTTTACCCGTCCACCCCGGCGCAGGAGGCGTCGTCAAACGAATCAGTTTAAGCCGATCACCGACCTGCGCCTGCATGGATTGAACTAAGTCACCGGTACCATCTGTGGACTGGTCGTCACCCACGATGACCTCAAACGACTTATATTCATTCGCCAGCAACGCAATCAAACAGGACTCTATTTGATGAGCCTCATTGCGTGCAGGCACAATCACGCTGACGAACGGACTGCCACTGCTGACGTCAACATTAGCGTCGAACCAGACACTGCCGCGAGCCAGACGAGGCGCGGCTAAAGCATTAAATAAAGCAATGAAGCAAAACAAGGCTAAAAGCCCAATACTAAACCAAATTAACATGAGTCATGGCCTCATCAGACTGAGCCGAAAAAATATGCTCGCCCTTTGCCCTCAACTGATTCAATAAGGCGTCCAGCACCTGCGTCAGCTCTGCCTCGACTCGCCCGACATCAAGATGTCCGCTGATATGTTCAATTGGCTTACCAAGGGTTAAGAATGCTTGCGGTCGTCTCTCACACATCGGCTCGATATGAATCCCGATAGGTAAAAGGACTACGGGGGCCATGGCACCAGCCACGCCACGCAATCCATCGGAAAATCCCAGCGGCCGGGTAAAACTCGGTTTGATTTCCCCCTGCGGGAAAAAGCTACAGAGAAAGCCAGATGTTTCAGGGTTATTTTTGAGACTTACCAAGCGACGCAAGAGCTGGCGAATGGAGCTCGTACTACCGGGAGTGATGGGGAGTATGCCAATCACTCTAAACCAAAAGGTCTGATAAAATTCTCTCGCCAACATGACAGAATAAAGCTGCTGTTTAGGCGCGAGCAGCCGATGGATCCGGAATAAGAAGAATCCGTCCCACCAGCTCGTATGATTCGCCACAAGTATGATGCGCGTGCCTTCTGGAACTTTGGGCAAAGTGCCCAAGAGATGCACGGCGGAGAAATCGCGACGCATCGCCCTGAAGATGAACCAGTCAAAAACAGCCCGCGCCCAAGGCTTATATTTGCCGATACGGGCGTCGGGGATCGGCTTGCTCATACTTAGGCTGGCGACCTGGATGACGCATCAGCGAGATCTTGACGGATACTCATTCGCGGCAGAGCCCTACAGCCTACCCAACGGCCAATCCGGACCAACATCCAGCCCATGGCCAGAGTCAAGCCCAGTGGAGCCCAAGCGCCTACTGCAGCCAATAGACCCAAAGGTAGGATTAAGTTCGTTGCGTATAAAGCGAGGAAGAAGCGAATCGGTACATGCTTAGCGCGGACAGCCCCGAAGCCCCACTCGAACACCATCATGATGGCCAGGCCTGTTACAGCCCACCCGAAGATGTTGACGGCAGGCATGCCGTAGTAGCTGCCTTCTTGCTCCCAAATCCAGAACGGAGTGGTCTTGCTCATCGCCGGGTCAAGGGTGACGTCCCAAAGCAGCAAAACGGCAGTGGCTAGTAAGCAACGGATGAGCGCCGCTGGAAAGCGAGCAATCGTACCACTTGGCCCGAGCAGACCGACAGTTAAGCGGTACGACGCAAAGCCCATAAAAAACCAGCTCATCGGAATCAACCATGGCACTTTACCGAGGAGCTTGAAGCCGAGCAAATCCGTGTATTCATAATGACCGAAGGGCAATCCCCAACTGGTGCCAGAAAATTCGCTGAAAAAAGACAGGGCGTACACGCCAACAAATGCCTTGATCCAATGAGTCTTAGCTCGTGCCGCCAAAAGCGCCGCGGTTGCCAGAAAGCCGGTAAGGATCTGGGCCTGGGCGAATGCCTTGTAGGAATAGGGATACAGTTGCATTGCCCAGTCAAATTTAGCCAAAAGTTCTGGATTAAGCGTGAAAAACTTAAAACCAAACACCGAGATCAAAGCGATCACGGCGGATGCTATGAGCAGCCAATTGGCTACTTTGCTTAGTGTGGCATTTGACTGAGAGGGAGTTAACTGTGTCATTTCTTCGCCCGTAATTGAAACGTTAGTGCCGCTATTTAAAACTCACTGGCCCGCGTAAGTCGCGAGGTAGTCATCGATTCGACCTTTTATTACGTCATCTATCCAAACCCTACCTAGGACTTCGCGTCCATGCAAGTGCTGTACGACTTCTGTGACTGTGACCAAACTGGCCGTAGGCACCCCCCAGGTCTCAGCCGCTTCCACTAAAGCAGAACGCTGGCCACTCCCGCGCTCCTGACGGTCCACCCCAACAACAAGACCGACCACGTCCACGTTGAATGATTCGAGTAGCGGACGCATATCCCGAAAGCTAGTGCCCCCAGTGATGACATCCTCAACCATGACCACCTTTTCGCCGCCCTTGTAACTGCGGCCGACCAACACACCACCCTCGCCGTGATCTTTAGCTTCTTTGCGATTGAAGGTGTAGGAAATGTCCCGGCCAAGTCGACGGCTGAGTTGAAAGGCCGTCATGACCGCTAGAGGTATGCCCTTGTAGGCAGGGCCGAAGAGGTTCTCTACCTGGGAGCCAAATCGCTCCGCAATCACCTCGGCGTAGAGATCCGCCACGCCACCTAAGGTGACCCCGGAATCAAAGTACCCTGTATTAAAAAAGTAGGGTGATAACCGCCCGGATTTAGTCTTAAATTCACCAAATCGCAGGGCTCCACTGCGGAGCAGCAGTTCGATATAGCGGTCCTTAACCATGCCAGATGATCCTGAGTCAAAGTGGTCCAAAAACCTTTAATTGACTACCAGAGATCCAGCCCTTCTTACCATCAGAGAGTTGAATCCGATAAAATCCACCGGCAGCAACCTCGGTCACCAAGGCAGGTGCCCCCTCCTGGAGTTCAAACACCACCGCATTCAATGTCCCTGGCCCTGAATACACCTTGGCCTTGGCCAACTCGACCGCTCCCCAGCGCTCGTTATCCTGTGATTTAGAAGCAAGGCTCAACAACACAATGCCCGGCACTAAGGCAGTAGCCCCCGCGTACCACCGCCACTTGTTCCATGCGGGTATTAACAATACGGCGGTCATACCTATGCCCCAAAAAGCACAGAGCAACACTGCAACCCACGCCAGCTCTTTCATAGTGAGACGATCGATCCAAAAACCAACCCGGTTCACCCAGCTCTTTGGCAGTTCAGGTTCCAACTTGTCGCGTATGGTCCCGAGCACAAAGCGTAAGTTTGCTGCGGTATCAGGGTCCCTCGGCAAGTACCGGCGAGCAGCTAAGAAGGCAGCTACTGCATCGCCGCGCTGCCCCGCACGGTAATAAGCCATGCCTAAGTTGTAGTAGAGGTGACCGTTCACCACCCCTGCCTTAACCAGCTGTTCGTAATTACTAATTGCAGCCGCGTAATCGCCCTTATCGAAGGCCTGTTCGGCCGCTGTTACGTGTTGGTCCTCCTCACTGGCCGTTGCCAGTCCGGAGATGGCAAAACTCAGGGACAAGCAAAAACTAGCAATAATATTAAATATAGTGGTGTTTTTCATGCTTTCTCCAAGCCTACGATGACTTTGTCAAGGGTGGCCAAAAGCTCGTTGGCGTGCTCCGGTGCCGGCGCCTTGCCGCCGAACTCGAGCCGCTCCAGCCCCTCGACCACGTTGTTTAGGCTACTTCTTGTTTCAACGTCGGCACCCAGCTTGCCTAGTATGCTTTCAATCTCACGAGCCGTAAGTGATCCGCCCTGTGTCCCGAGCCGATCACCCAGATAAGTGCGCAACACTTTATGCGCCTCTGCTAAAGCGGCAGTCACATGACCAGCGACAAGATCGACTTGCACCTTGCTCATCCCGTCTCGGTAACTACGGTAGGCACGCGAGCGACGTTGAGCGAGTGGGTCTTGTTCTCTATTACGATAAATAAATAGACCTAAAGCTAGTAGGGCACTTGTTACTGGGCTGCCGGCGATTAGGCCGAAAATTATTTTGTCAGCACTGGTTATGGTTTGTTGTGCGGATAAATTAGTGCCGCGGTGCAAGTCTACTAGGTCATTGCCGATGGCTTTCACGTCTTCTTTGGCTACTGCTGCGGGCAAGGTTGGACCCGCTGGTGGCGGCTGTTGTTCGGCCTGCGCTGGATCGACAATCAACCGGCCGAGATCCGCTTTGAGTGTGACATACTGATTCAGCTTAGGATTGAACGATGGCACCTCGATAGCGCCGAGATCGTATTGACCGGGTCGGCTCGGTACGACGGCATACTTGTAAACCTTTTTCGAGACGATGCCGTTTTCGGCTGTGATCTGTTCTAGGTATTCAGGTTTATCAGGATAGACTTTACCAATATTAGTTAGGGTAGGACCTATATCACCCAATGTATCGGTTAAGCCGTTACCTTCGATAGCAATGGTTATGGTAACTGTGTCCCCTGCAGCGATTTTGGCTTTGCTTAGATTAGCGTCCAGATGGAAGAGTCCCACAAGGCCGTTGAAATTCCGTGGTTTGCCCGCATCAGGTAGTGGCTTGACTTGAAAGCGCTGAGGCTCGCTGGCAACTGTGACTGCGCGCTCCTCGGTAAAGTTCAGGTCAAAATTAAAGACTCCACCACCAAATTTATCGAAGAACTTATCCAGCGGATTATTTTGTTTAGTCCAAACGAGGACGCGGGCCTCAATGGAATATGGTGGCAAATCAAAGTTGCCAGCCTTAGTCGGCACCACTAACTCTTTCAGCTCAATAACGCCGTACCGCTGCCCGTTGACTACCTTTTGGTAACGCTTCTCACCATCGATATTGAACCGACGAAAGTCCGCCGATGACTGACTCACCCGCTGGCCACCGTTTAAATTACCACGGTGATACAGACGCATCGTGCAGGTCACCTGCTGACCTATGTATACGGAGGTTGCGTCGCACTCACGCTCAATAAACACACCTGCACTTTCAGCAGCACCGCCGCTTGCGCCTTTTGCACCAGCATTCGCATTGGGATTAGCTGTGCCGCCCCGCTGGGCCTGCGCCCCACCACCCTGGGCGCCAGCACCATGGACTTTCAGCTTGAGTGGCACCGTCGCAACTTTTTGCCCATCCACCTCGGCCGTGATGCTCGGGATGGTAAAGTCTCCAGCCCGTTCCGGCAGCACGAGCACAGTGAGTTGCAACTGCGACGTACTATGACCGTTAACGATACTCATCGACTGCGAGACACCTTGCTGTTGGAATTGCAGCCCATCAACATTCGGAATGACTGGATCACTGCGTTTACCACCTTCCAGCATCACTGTTAGGACGAAGGTGTCGCCCAAGGCCCCGTCGGTGGGACTAAGTTCCGCGCTGATAGAGCCAGCCAGAGCAAGCGGTGCCTGCAGTAACGCCAAAAAGACCAAGCACTTCGTTAAGATCTTTGTCATGACTCACCAATCCTTATCTTTGTGCCGGGGCGGATTCTTGTCCTTTGGTGCGTAAAGAAATTTTTTAGGATTGTCGTCTACAGCACGCAGAACTTTTTCGGCCTCCTCGGGAGACATCTGCTGCGGCTGTAACTCACCCTGCGCACCACTGTTAGACTGCTTCTGATCCTGCTTATCCTGCTTGTCCTGCTGATCGTCGCCGCCCTGACCGGCACCACCAGGCCCCTCGTCTTGAGGCTGCTGATTACCGTCCTTACCTGGCTGCTTGTCCTGGCTCTTATCTTTTTCATCTTTGTTCTTATCATTATCTTGCCCCTGATCGCCGCCAGCCGGTTGTTGTTCGGGCTTATCTTTTGATGGCTCCTTTTTACTCGGATCTTGCTCGCCACCGCCTTTTTGATCTTTATTCTGATCTTGAGGCTTCTGCTCCGGCTGACCACCTTGCAGCTGTTGATTCTGTTGATCTTGTTTATTTGACTGATTCTGGTCCTGTTGATTCTTTTGTTGGTCCTGCTGATTTTGGCTTTGTTTCTGTTGATCTTGTTTATTTGATTGATTCTGATCCTGCTGACCTTGGGGCGGCGGCTGGTTGTTCTGCTGTTGTTGATCCGGATTGTCTTGGTTATGGTCAGTTTTAGACTGATCTTTTTGCTTATCCTGTTGGTCCTTCAGTTTTTTAACGTATTCCAAATTCTCGCGTGCTTGCTGATCTTTAGGGTCCAAGGCTAAGGCGTTTTCATAGGCCTTGATCGCCTCATCCAGTTTGCCAAGCTGCACTTGAGTGTTACCGAGATTGAAGAGCGAGGTTTCTGCCAACACTTGATCAGTGGAATCTCCAGAGGCGGCAAAGCCTCTGGCGGCGGCGGCAAAATCCCCTTTTCGGTAGCGCTCTACGGACTGATTGTAGACCTCGGCAAGAGAGCCAGCCAGCGCTGGGGGCGCTGAGGCTGATAGGCCCAAACCAACCAACAGCAAGGCTGTCAACCGCACGTCATGTAAACAAAATTCAGCGACCAACAAAAGGATTGCCAACCCGACAAACCACTGAAAGCGCTCGAACCACAACTTTTCCCGTGTAGCCTGATATTCGCGCTGCGCAACTTGCTGACGAATCCCGCTCACGTAGATGCGCTCAAGGTCGCCACCACCCGCTTCCGAACGGGCGAAGACTCCCCCACTACTGGCCGCCAATCGACTCAGCGCCTTTTCATTGGGCCTAGTCACAACCATGTTGCCAGCGGCATCTTTTTTAAAGCCACCGTTGGGATCCGGAATCGGTGCTCCGTCCGGCGTCCCGATGCCAAGCGCGTAAATCTTGACACCTTTGTCTTTGGCCGCGGCCGCAGCCTTCTCAGCATCAGGCTCTTGGTCTTCGCCATCGGTGATCAAAATGATCGCCCGACCCTCAGTCCCACCCGGACTGCCGTCAAATAAAGCCTTCATCGACGTGTTGATCGCACCTTTTAGGTCAGTGCCCTGGAGCGGAATCAAATCTGGACCGAGAAAGCTCACAAACATACGCATCGCTGCGTAATCTTCCGTGAGTGGACACTCGACAAAAGCATCACCGGCAAATGCCACAAGGCCGATGCGGTCGCCCTTCAGTACCGGCAATAGATCCAGAATTTCATGCTTGGCACGCTCGATCCGACTGGGATTGACGTCCTGGGCCAGCATACTTTGCGAAACATCGACGGCAATGATGATGTCGCTACCGTGGCGCTTGACGTCGGTCCAGGCAAACCCCCAACGTGGGCGTGCCAAAGCTATGATCAGGACTGCAAGTGTTAGGATAAGCAGAGTCACTTTAACTACGGTTCGCGCTGGACGTAGGTCCACTCCGGATGCCGCAGCGTTTCTGCCAATGACAAGAGCTAGGCGCTGGCGACGCCGACGCTCACCGCGCCAAAGCACCCACAAGGCCAGGGGCAGCAGCCATAACAAAGCCAGTAACTCCGGTCGCGCTAACGTCATGATGGCAACCTCCGTAGCCGACTCAGACCAAGTAGCAGCTCGATGATTAAACAAACCAAAGCGATCGCTACCAAACTGGTGAAGAGGTCTTCATAATTGGCAAAGCTATCGATCTTAACTTTGGTTTTTTCCAGCTTATCGATAGTGTCGTAAACTTTGATCAGGGTCTCCGTGTTGGTGGCACGAAAATACTTGCCACCGGTGGTCTTGGCGATCTCTTCTAGGCTCTTCTCGTCGATATCAAAGCCCTGACCAGCATTACCCGGTTGAGGTGGTGAGCCAACACCGATGGTATAGGTCTTCACCCCAATGGATGCCGCTGCTTGAGCCGCTGCAAGTGGATCAACTCGCCCTGAATTATTGCCGCCGTCGGTTAGCAGAATGGCGACCTTTGACTTGGCCTCGACTGACTTGAGGCGGTTCACCGCTGTCGCCAGACCATCGCCAATTGCAGTGGCCTCACCAGCCATCCCGATTTGAATGTGATCGATGAAACGACCCAAAACTTCGTGATCCAAGGTCAGTGGCGCCTGCGTAAATGCCTCCGTCCCGAAAACCACCATGCCAATGCGGTCATCTGGCCTTTCGTTGATGAAGGCTGTAATCACTTTCTTGACCACCTCAAGTCGCGTCGGGCGCTCGCGTCCCCAAGTAAAGTCGCGGTTGTTCATACTCCCTGAGGTATCGAGGATGATCACGATGTCGAGCCCCTCAGCCGTGCGCTGAGTGTTGGAATTGCCAGACTGTGGCCGAGCCAGAGCAATGGCCAGGGCAGCCACCGCTAAACAACGCAGCGCAAACGGCACATGCCGTAGCCGCGCCCAGCGCGATGGGGGCACCCCCCTAATTACACCCAAGCTCGGAAAACGCAGGGCTAGCCGCCGATGCTGGTAAATCAACCAAAGCGGTATCAAGATCAACGCAGCTGCAAGCAGCCATGGATCAGCGAGGCGCATAGTTAGCTCCCTCATTTGCGTCGGAGGCACCTTGCTGATTCTGCTCGTTTTGCTGGTGAATGCTGAGCGGAACTAAGGCGCGCAGCCAAGTCACGACGTGACCGTGCGCAGACAGGGCCTCGGCCGTGTCGGTCGGCGCTTTGGCAAATTTGATAAAATCAGCGCGTTCGAGAAAGCTTAATAACGCTTCCGTCTCGGTCGGTTTAAGCGGCAACTTCGCCCGCAGCGGCGCCTTAAGCTCCTGACACGTTCGGTCAGTGGCAGGAATTTGAGTGCGCCGTTCAATTGCCTCGCGAAGTATTAGGCTCAACTGAGCGAAATACTCTATCTGCGCCGCTTTGGTAAACGGTACCGGCGGCTGCGTGACTTGCAGTCGCTCTTGCAGCTCGTCCCATGGATCTCGCGGCGGCAGTGGCCGATTCGCCTGCCGCTTCTTCCACCACTTCCAAGCAGTAAATATGGCGGTTAAGACAACGATCATGACAAGCACAATGAGTGCAATCTGCCACCACGGCAGCGGCACAAAAATGGTACCGCGAATGTCGTGAGGTAACCCTGCAGCAGCCGGATTACCACCAGGCGGGCCACCGCCAGGTGGTTGCATAGCAGCCGCATTACCAATTGGACTCCCCCCCATGGGAGCGCCGAGATTTGGATTCATCGGTAACGCCTCCGCTCGCGCTCGCGCAGGTAGCGCACGAGTGGCTCCGTGACTGATGCCACGGTATCAATGGCGAAGGTCCCGACGCCGGCCTTGCGCAGCTGCCCGAGTAGCTCCTTTTCCCGCACGACGGCCGCCTTGTGATAGGCCGAACGTACCCGGGAGTCACTGGTATCCACTTCGACAAAGTCACCCGTCTCGCTATCCTGTAGCGCCACCATGCCGACGTCGGGCAACTCATGCTCACGCGGATCACTGACTCGCACGGCCACCAAATCATGACGCCGGGCTGCTAGACGCAGCTGCTTATCAAAGTCCGAGGCCCAAAAATCAGAAATCAGAAAGCACATACTGCGTCTACCGGCATGCTGCAGCAAGGATTCCAGGGCGCCGCTGATATCAGTCCTGCGACCAGCGCCCTTATGAGTGAGCACCGCACGAATGATATTCCAAACGTGACCGCGACCCTTTTTCGGCGGGATATATTGCTCCACATGATCCGAGAAGACGATCAGTCCAACTTTATCGTTGTTGCGAATGGCCAGGTACGCGAGCACAGCAGCCAACTCAGCGGCGACTTCCTGTTTGCGACGCCCACTAGACCCATAGGCCTGCGACGGGCTCACGTCCACCATCAGCATCAGGGTTAACTCGCGCTCTTCCCGCAGCACCTTGACGTACGGTTGGCTCATCCGAGCTGTGACGTTCCAATCAATCAACCGCACGTCATCACCAGGCACATACTCACGCACCTCGTCAAACTCCATGCCGCGTCCTTTAAACGCACTCAGGTAGTTGCCGGCGAGAGCCGTGGTAACTAAGTGCCCAGCTTTGAACTGGACCTTCTTGATCTGTTGAATGATTTCAGGCGACAGCATATCAGGGCACATCCACGCGAGCGAAGATGCGGCGGATGATATCGTCCGTCGACACACCCTCTGCCTCTGCCTCGTAAGTGGGCAAAATTCTGTGACGCAGAACATCGAGGCCTACATCCTTGATGTCTTGCGGCGTCACGAAGGTCCGACCTTGCATCATAGCGTTGACCCGAGCTGCACGCTCCATGCTGATGGATGCCCGAGGGGACGCACCGACGTGAATCAGTGGGGCCAAGTCTTTAAGGCCGTAGCTTGCGGGATCGCGCGTAGCGAACACGAGTTGAACGATGTAACGACGAACTTTATCTGCCACGTGCAGCTTGCCGGATAGATCCCGCATGCCGATTAAAGTCTCGGAGTCGAGCACCTTGCTGACCGGCACCTCATGGAACGATGCAGCTCGGCTGATCACCTCATGTTCCTCGTCGGGAGTGCCGTAGCCGACTTTCAGCTTAAAGAGAAAGCGGTCCATCTGGGCTTCTGGTAGCGGATAGGTGCCTTCCTGCTCGATAGGGTTCTGGGTGGCCAAAACCAAAAACGGACGCGCTAAAGGATAGGATTGGTCGCCGATGGTGACCTGGCGCTCCTGCATTGCTTCAAGTAAAGCCGACTGCACCTTCGCGGGGGCGCGGTTGATCTCGTCAGCCAAGACCAAGTTGGCGAAGACTGGGCCCTTACGCACTTTAAACTCGCCGCTACGGGGGTCGTAGATTTGCGTTCCGATGACGTCTGCCGGGAGCAAGTCCGGGGTGAACTGAATCCGGCCAAAACTGAGCGCAGCCGTTTCCGCCACCGTCTTGATAGTCGTCGTCTTAGCCAAGCCCGGCAGGCCTTCCAGCAGTACGTGGCCTTCGGCGATGATCGCCATCAGTAGCCTCTGCACTACTTCCCGCTGGCCGACGATACGCCGCGAAATTTCGCCCATCGCCCTCTCGGCGACGGCACCGTAGGTCCTTACCTGTTGTTCTAAAGCTTCGGTCGCAGGGTCGTAACTCATTGCAAAATCCCTCTTAGTATGAGGTAGTTAAGACTCAATCAGCTGTGCTTTGCGGACTTTAGTATTAGTAAATGGATCACTCCAAAATGGGAAGAGCTTTTGGCCTGAGCTCACCACCGTTTTGAAAACGTCCTCGGTAACCAAAATCATGCGACTAACATCAATCGTAACTGGCCGTTTTGTAGATTTACCTAAGAGCATGCCACAGAGTGAACATAGGCGCTCTCAAATAGCTTGAATCCGCCTCAGGAGATGTCAATGGGTACCTTCACTTTACTTGGTCAACGTCGCTTTGCCGGCTTTTTTGTGACGCAGTTTCTCGGCGCCATGAATGACAATATTTTCAAAAATGTCCTGATGATCATGATCGCCTACAGAATTACCAACGAAACAACATCAGGTTTACTCATCAACCTAGCGGCCGGCTTGTTTATTTTGCCATTTTTCCTGCTATCACCAATCGCTGGACAAATTGCCGACAAGGTCGAAAAGGCTTCCATCATGCGGGCCGTAAAGGCTAGCGAGATTGGGATTATGGCCCTCGGCACGATCGGCTTTAGTCTCGACTCAATGCCGCTTCTATTCCTGACGCTGCTGCTCATGGGAGTGCATTCGACGTTTTTTGGTCCAGTGAAGTACAGCATCTTGCCACAGCACCTTGCAAACGATGAGCTAGTTACGGGCAACGCCTTGGTCAGCATGGGTACGTTTCTTGCCATCTTGCTCGGCACCACAATTGGCGGGCTTCTAGCGCAGGAACGCAACGCATGGATCTCGGGTGCCACGATGCTAACGGTGGCCACTGCGGGTTATTTTGCCTCGAGGACTGTGCCTCCAGCACCAGCAGCTGCTCCGGACTTAGTTTTAGATTGGAATCCGTTCAAACAAATTGCCGCCATGACCCGGCTGGTCCGTAGCCAAAAGACTGTGTTGAGTGGAGTTATGGGCATTTCGTGGTTTTGGTACGTGGGATCCACGGTCCTGGCTCAGCTGCCGAACTTCACCCGCCACATGCTACAGGGCAATGAGAAGGTTGTGATCCTCCTGCTGACAAATTTTGCGATTGCGATCTGCGTCGGTGCCGGCATCTGCGCCAAGATTTCTCGCGGCCGTCTGGAGACTGGCCTAGTGTTAATCGGGTCTGTCGGCATGAGCCTATTCACGGCCGACCTGTTTTGGGTCCGCGGAGCAAAGGCAGCGGCTGACGGCGTGCTGCAGTCGCCTTTAGCTCTACTGAGTGGGCCGGACGCCTGGTCCCTTTGGCGCACAATCATCGACCTGTTTCTGACTGGAGTCTTTAGTAGTTTTTTTATTGTCCCGCTTTATTCGCTGATTCAGCAGCGCAGCGACCCAAGCTTACGCTCGCGGGTTATCGCGGTTAATAACGTCTACAATTCTGTGTTTATGGTGGGATCGGCTTTGATTGCCATGACTATCTATAAATTAGGATTTACCACCATCGACCTACTGGTAATCACCGCAGGCCTAAATCTCGTCTTTGCTGGCTTGTTGGCCGCGGCCAACAGAGACTATCTCCAGAGTGCGCGCAGACTGTTGTTTTCGCGCTTCTAGAAATGGCTACTGGGCGCAAACTGAAACTGCAATGTCCGTGGATGGCCTTCGCCCAGGTAAATCCGGTGTAGAGCCAACAGCTCAGCTGTTAGCTCCTCCACTCGCTTGGTTTGCCCAGTCTCCCTAGCAAAGTCGGCAGCATGCTTCAGCACGACCAAAGCGTGCTCAAAATCGTCCTCGGCCAATGCGCGTGCGCGCGCCACGGCCTCAGAAAATAGGGCAGTAGCACCTTCACCGACCGCATGCCTTAACCAACCCAGGGCGCAAAGGCTCAGTGGATAAGCGTAGTGGCTACGACCGAGGGTCTCGGCGCAGTCTGCCACTGCTTGCTCAGCAACGCCGAGTCCAGCGCGAAGTTCGCCGCCGTCATAATGCCGCTGCGCCTCAAGGCATAGGTCGCGTACTTGCGAAAGGCTCATAGAGCCCTCCGTATGCAAATGACCTCACGCGGGGTCTGAATGACTCTTGGGAATTGTGGTTGGGGGTACCGATCAATTTTGGTCATTTATAAAGCTTAACTTTTTTCCACTACCGCCTCAAGTTTTCCCATCAGTGCGCCGATTCTCTGAACATATGATGCACGTAAAACAAATCACCGAAATCATCGACGCCGGGGCAACCGAAGAGGCACAAGAGGCTTTAGAGCAACTTTTGTCACTTGGTCCAAATAATACTGCTGCCCTAAAACTGAAGGCTCGCCTGTACGAACATGCCGGTAGGTTCCACGAAGAAAGTAAGGTTTGGGACCGGATTGCGACGATCGACCGTGAAGATCCGGATGCTGTGGCCTATCTCTTGCGGCGACAAGTTGAGGACCGCGAGCATTTCTATTTCACCGATGAGGTGCCTGGTGGCGGTCGACGCTTTGTCGCCTATCCGCGCAGCTTGGTCCAACTCTCCGCCCTGGGACTCCTAGGTTGCGTGACCTTCCTCCTGACAACGCGTCTATCCAGCCTGTACCCGGTCCTGGCCTCGGCGGAGATCATGCTGTCCACCTTCGGACTGCTGGTCATGATGCCGTGGGTAGCGATCATAGCTGTATATGTAAGGTCGATACGTTACGTGGCCGTTGCGCCCTCGGGAATCACAGTGGGGACACGCCTACGCCTCTATTCTTTCAACTGGGCCGACCTGTCGCGGGTTTGTCTAGTTCAGTCGCAGCGACCCAAGGGGCCGCGGCTTTCACTCATGCTCGTGCCCAAAAATCCGGCCACTCGGCCAGTTGAGATTGATTTGACGCAAAACAGCACCGCGATCAGAGCGCGCACCTATTTACTCCAGGACATCGCAAGATTCCACAGTGAGCCTGAATACTTAAAGCGCGAAACCTTAGATCTCGGCAAGGCTCGTCCGACCAGCTTTTGAGGCTGGATTCCGTGCGCCGCCCGAGTGCGAAATTTTTTTTCCGGCTCTCCCTTGACAATTCGGGGAGCGGGATTACATTCGCTTAGTTCTTAATTCGCTACAGTATCTGCCTGAAATCAATCATTGATTGCTATTTGATGATGGTTGGCATGGCGGGCAGGTACGGCTGTATAGAGAGCATTGTGTTTGTGTTGAGTTAGGTTTTTTCATCATCATTAGGAGGTATTTCGATGAAAATCAGGCCCCTGCAGGATCGCATCCTGGTTAAAAGGCTGCAAGGCGAAGAGAAAACCGCAAGCGGCATCATCATCCCTGATAATGCCAAAGAAAAGCCGCAAGAGGCGGAAGTCATCGCTGTCGGCGCTGGCAAAGTTCTCGACGACGGCAAACTGCGCAAGCCTGACGTTAAAGTCGGCGACCGCGTTCTGTTCAGCAAATACGCTGGTTCGGAAGTCAAAATTGACGGCCACGAGCATCTGATCTTGCGCGAAGACGACCTTCTGGGCGTACTCGTCTAAGAATTTCGGATTATCGGATCAGTAGTTAGCGAGTCTAGTTTTTACGATTACTAGTTCCTTCTCTTGTTTTTGGAAAGGTTGAACGCATGAGCAAAATGATTAACTTCGGCGAAGATTCCCGCCGCAAAATTCTTACCGGCGTTAACGTCCTAGCTGACGCGGTAAAAGTTACCCTCGGTCCAAAAGGCCGTAACGTCGTTATCGAGAAGAGCTTCGGCTCGCCAACGATCACCAAAGACGGTGTTTCCGTTGCTAAAGAAATCGAACTCGAAGACAAGTTCGAAAACATGGGCGCTCAGATGGTTAAGGAAGTCGCTTCCAAAACTTCTGACATCGCTGGTGACGGCACCACCACCGCGACAGTTTTGGCTCAAGCCATCTACCGCGAAGGCAGCAAACTAGTTGCCGCTAACCACAACCCAATGGAACTGAAAAAAGGCATCGACAAAGCAGTTGCTGAAGTCGTTAAGGCACTGGAAAAAGTGTCCCGCCCAACTGCAAGCCGCGACGAGATCGCTCAAGTTGGCGCCATCTCCGCTAACAACGATGCAGAAATCGGCAAAATCCTAGCTGACGCTATGGACAAAGTTGGCCGTGACGGCGTCATCACCGTTGATGAAGCGAAAGGCCTCGAGACCACTCTTGAGACCGTCGAAGGCATGCAGTTTGACCGCGGCTACCTGTCGCCTTACTTCGTGACCGACGCTGAGCGCATGACAGCAGTCATGGAAGACGCATACTTGATCCTCCACGAGAAAAAAATCTCGTCGATGAAAGAGCTTCTGCCAATCCTCGAGAAGATCGCACAAACCGGCCGTCCGTTCGTCATCGTCGCTGAAGACATCGACGGCGAAGCACTGGCTACCCTTGTTGTGAACCGTCTGCGCGGCACGCTGAAATGCGCTGCTGTGAAAGCTCCTGGCTTCGGCGACCGCCGCAAAGCTATGTTGCAAGACCTTGCTGTCCTTACCGGCGGCAGCCTGGTGACCGACGACCTCGGCGCTAAGCTTGAGAACATGACCTTGGCTGACCTAGGCCAAGCAAAACGCGTCACCATCGACAAAGACAACACCACCATTGTCGACGGCAAAGGCAAGCAAGCTGACATCCAAGCTCGCGTTAAGCAAATCCGCGCTGAAATCGAAAACACCAGCTCTGACTACGACAAAGAGAAACTGCAAGAGCGTCTTGCTAAACTCGTTGGCGGCGTTGCAGTGGTAAAAGTCGGCGCAGCGACCGAAACCGAAATGAAAGAGAAAAAAGCTCGCGTCGAAGACGCCCTGAACTCCACCCGCGCTGCTGTCGAAAGCGGCATCGTACCGGGCGGCGGCACGGCCTTCATCCGCGTGCAGCACGTTCTTGACAGCCTGAAACTGGCAAGCACTGAGCAACAATTCGGCGTGTCGATCATCCGTCGCGCGATCGAAGAGCCTCTACGTCAAATCGCGTTCAACGCCGGCGTTGAGCCAGCTGTTGTTCTTGAGCGCGTGAAAAAAGGCAAAGACGGCGACGGCTTCAACGCCCTAACCGAAACCTACGAAGACCTCTACAAAGCCGGCGTCATCGACCCGACTAAAGTAGCGATCACTGCCTTGACCAACGCAGCTTCCGTTGCTGGCCTTCTGCTAACCACCGAAGCTATGATTGCCGACAAGCCAAAAGACGACAAAGACCATGGCCACGCTGGCGGCGGCGGCATGGGTGGCATGGGCGGTATGGGCGGCATGGGCGGGATGATGTAATAAGCATCAGTGATCCTAGGGTGTTGCAACTCCAGGATCGCGATCGACGCGAATTTCCGACACGACTTGGGAATTGGTGCCGAATCTGACCCTTGAAGAAGTCCCTAGTCAGACCTGGTCTGGCTAGGGACTTTTGCCGTCCGTTGAGGTGGCTGGCCCCACTAACTCTAGCCAACATGCAGAAAAACAAACGGGATTTAGCAAGTTTTTAATCAGCTCACTTGGCAATTCGTCAACCGTCATTCCCAAGTACTTGGATACATGTCACTATGACCACCAAGGAGACCGAGCATGATTGTCATCATCGGAGCTGGACTAGCTGGTCTGACCGCAGGTCGTGCGCTATTGAACGCAGGCTGCCGTGACTTTCTGATTTGTGAACGTGAAGCGCAAGTCGGCGGACGCGTAGCAACGGAAACAGACGGCGAATTTTTATTCGATGTCGGTTTTGCCGTGTTAAACCCAGCTTATCCGATGGTAGCGAAGTATTTGTCGTTACCTGACCTGGGACTGCAGTATTTTGATGCTGGAGCTCTTTTACTGCATGGAGAGGGACAGAGATCGGCACTATTTGATCCACTGTCTCATCCCGAGAGAACTCTCTCGATGATCGCGCAGAACTTTCCTTCTTGGCCCGACCGCTTGCGGACCTTGGCATTGAGACTGCGGACAAGAGCACCGCAGCGGCCGCGGGACGAGGGCATCACCGCACTTGAAGGTCTGCGCTCAGTCGGCTTCTCTGAACTATACATCGAGAAGTTTTTTCGCCCATTTTTCGCTGGTGTTTTTTTAGACCGAGACTTGTCCGTATCAGATGACTTATTTCGTTACCTGTTTGATTACTTTCGCCAGTCACGAGTCGCGCTTCCTGCTGGCGGCATAAATGCAGTTGCCACAAATCTGGCTAGTTCGATCCCGACAGAAAATATCCGCTTCGGTGTGGCTGCGGAATCTATTGAACACGGGAAGGTCTCTTTCTCGGACGGCACTGTCATACATCCAAGAGAGACGATCCTCGCAGTCGATGCGCGCGCTGCAGCGAGCCTTATTAAGCAGAGCGATGACTGCGCCTTTCGATCAGTGACTACTGCATATTTTGCAGCTGAATCACTCCCCTGGCAGCAGCAGCGGCTGCTCGCCTTGAATAGCTCTGGAAAAGGCTGGGTCAACCACCTCGCGGTTCTTTCTGGCGTTCAGCCTTCCTACGCCAAACAACAAAGGCACCTTGTCGCCGTGAGCGGAGTAGGTCCGCTGCCCACCAAGACGCTAGCGCAGACACAAGGGGACATTCGGCGTGAACTCGCCGAACTAGTGGGGCGCGAAGCACTCGACTGGGAGTTCTTACGCATGTATCCAGTGGACCACGCATTGCCAGTTCGCTTTGGGCACAAAAACTATGAGTCAGGCGCACTGATCTACGCAGGTGATTACCTGGAAAACCCGTCTATTCAGGGAGCCATGCTTTCGGGCGAGAAATCTGCGAACTTATCTTTACTGCGGAGAAACACATGAAGAAAAAGGTCGAGACCTTGATTGTGACTGGCGCATCCCGAGGAATTGGGGAGGCCACAGCAAAACACTTCTGTAAAAAAGGTTTTAGAGTCGTAGGAATCGCGCGGACCGCCGACGCGTTGGACCAATTGCAGTTGGAACTCGGTGACCTTTTTATTCCCAAAGTCGCGGACCTTAGCGATCTCGATCAGGCGGAAGAGACTATCGTTTCCCTGCTGAACGACCGTAAGTTGAACATTAGCGGAGTTGTGTTAAACGCGGGTATTTCATCTGGCAAAGCCTTCCTAGACTCCTCCCGCGCCATGCAAACGCTTGAGATGAACCTGAACTACCACTCTCCATCAATATTCCTTCGCAACGCTTTGAAACGATTCAAAAGGCTGCCCCGCGGCAAAATTATCGCGGTCAGCTCGCTCACTGCCCTAGTTCCATTCCCAAACAACGCCTCCTACGCAGCATCTAAAGCTGCTTTCTATCATTTGCTGCGCTCAATTCGCCTGGAAGATGGATTTAAAAACGTTGAAATTAGCGCGGTGCTTCCCGGCCTAACTGACACAAAAATGTCCGCGTCTTTTGATTCGGTACTGCCGCGTGCTGCGCCAGAAGACATTGCGAAAGCAGTCTTCCAGTGTTGGAAAAAACCCGCGTTCCCGCTGGTGGTTGGACGACTAAATCAGGCGACTGAAAGTTTCAACCGCCTTCAGCCCTGGTTGTTTGACCGGGTAACGGCATCGGTTGTCAGGTGGCTGCCCCATGAGTAGTAATCCTAAAGATCTAGGATCCAAACCGACCATCATGATCACTGGGGCGGCAGGCTTTATTGGGACTGCGCTGCGCGAGTCTCTCAAGTCGGAATACGATCTAGTATGTGTCGACATACTTCCAGCGTCTAATAAAAATTCTGGCCAATCTGTCGAAGAATGGCATCAAGTGGATGTCACCGACATCCAAGCGGTCGATAGTCTCTTTCGAAGTTTGCAAAAACCGTTGTCTGGTCTGGTTCACCTCGCTTGGTACTACGACTTCTCCAACCTCCCCCATCCTAGGTACCAAGCAGCAGTGGACAGCAATGCTGCTTTAGCTGAGGCATTCGCACGTAACGCTAAGCCCGACGCACCCTTTGTCTTCGCATCGAGCATGGCGGCGATGGCGCCCACCGTTCCTGGCGTCAAGCAAACGCCTGAGTCACCAAGCTCCGAAGCTTGGCAGTACCCTGCCTCGAAAGTGCGTGGGGAGAAAGCCTTGCGAACTGCCGCGGTCGCTCAACCTGTGGTTGAGTTGGTGCTCGCAGGAGTCTACTCAGACTTTTGCGAACTTGTGCCTCTATATCAATCCATCGAGCGTATTCGCCGAGGGAGTATTCAAAGTTGGTTTTATCCCGGTCGCACTGACCGAGGTCTAACCTATGTCCATGTCGACGATGTAACCCGAGCTTTTCGTTGTGCGTTACATGCAAGCTACCCCCAGTCTCAAGCGGTACATCGGCTGCTAATTGGCGAAGCATCGCCGGTAACTAATCAAAAGATCTTCGCCGCTGCTTGTGCGGCATTCCGCCGCAGTCCTGTACCAAAACTGAAAGTTCCGCCTGCTCTAGCAACACTAGGAGCGCGAGTCATCGGCCTAGTTAGTAAAGACAATTTTGTGCAGCCATGGATGATCGAATTTGCCGAAGAACATTTCGAGTTTGATTTGTCCCGCACAGAACAAGTCATCGGGTGGACTCCTATAAGGAACCTTTTAGATACTTTGCCGACGATGCTGTCCCTAGCCTCCCACGATACTGCCGAGTGGCTCATGCGCAATAAGCGACGATCATGGCGCCGCAAAGATATGGTCATCCAGTCGCAGGCAAAATAACGAGAAGTGCGCACGTGGGGTGGAGTGGCTCTGATTATCTTGGGCGCCGTCTTCCTCACCCTTAGGTGAAGATCAGAATATGCTATATATGGTACCAAGCAGATCGGTACTGCACCGCGTAAATCGATGATTCACATTCACCTAAGGAGCATCTCATGAACCGCACCAAACACCTTCGCGCCATCGCTTATATAATCTTTGGATTGCTATCCATGACACAGTCCGTGTGGGCAGTTGGCTCGATTGAGCCTAAAGATGCCGCAGCCAGAGTCAAAGCCGGAACGGCTGTGATCATCGATGTGCGGGAAGCCGAGGAGGTCAATGACGGCAAAGCCGAACCAGCGATCTGGCTCGCGACGTCCGACATTAAGAGCCAAAATGAACGTTTCCAAAAAGTGCTCAAGGAGCTTGACCCGAAAAAGGACATCATTGTCTATTGCGCTATCGGTGGCCGAGCCGGGAAGTTTGCTAAAATCCTTGATGCCAAAGGCTTCAAAACATGGAATATGGGCGGTTTCAGCTCCTGGAAGAATGCCGGCCTACCTGTGGTAAAGCCTTAAAACGAACGGCCGCCAAAAGCTCAGGCAACGTCGAGATCGGTGCTATCCCATCCGGACTGGGTAAAACGACTGGCCCGAAAATTGCTAGATATTAACGTGCATCCTGACCAGTGAGAGGTGTGAAGCGTGCAAATTAACTGCGTGTGGCAAGACAACATGAAATTGGTCGGTTCCGTTTCAGACCATCAAGTTCAAATGGACGCGAAGAAGCCATTTGGCGGCGACTCTGCCATGTCCCCCAAGGAGCTTGTAGTTAGCGGACTATGTGGCTGTACTGCCATGGATGTGGTGGGGCTCATGAAAAAACACAAGCAAACCATAGAGTCATTCGAAATCCGTGCTGATGTTGCGACGACTGAAAAAGGTCATCCGAATGTGTTTACAAAGATCGACCTACTGTTCAAGCTTAAGGGCGCGATAGAGCCAGCGATACTGCTGGAGTCAGTACACCTGTCGCAAAGTAAGTATTGCGGCGTCAGTGCCATGCTCTCAAAAGCAGTGCCCATAAACTATCGTGTTGAGCTTAACGGTAAAGAAATTGGCACTGGAACGGCTAACTTTGACGCCTGAGCATTGATAGAACGGTGCGTCAGATCAAACATGCTGCTCAATATTTGGGTGATTTGACGCTAATCGGGAGCCGTAAAATGAAAGAATCAATTAATTTTAGGCGAGAAATCACTGATGACTTTGAGCGGGTGGTTGATCGGGTGACGACCGCCCTGAAGACGGCCGGTTTTGGAGTTTTGACCAGAATTGATATGCACACAAAAATCGAGGAAAAGATCGGCAAGAAAATTCCCAAGGTCGTCATTTTAGGTGCCTGCAATCCGACAATGGCCTATGAGGCGTACGTCGCTAATTCAGATGTCGCGAGCCTCCTGCCTTGCAATGCGGTTGTCCGCGACATCGGCAAGGACAAGACTTCAGTCGAGCTCGTAAAGCCGTCCGTTATGATGAAAATCATTGGGGACAAAAATCTTCAGCAACTCGCTATAAAAGCCGACGCACTCCTCGAGGAGGCAATAAATCATGTGTAGATGTG
>CAIWTN010000138.1 GCA_903915625.1 uncultured Pseudomonadota bacterium
GAGACCTGCTACAAACTCTTTCGTAGCCAGATCATCAAGAACATTAACCTTGAGAGCAATCGCTTCGGCTTTGAGCCCGAGGTTACTGCGAAAGTAGCTAGACTAAAGGTAAGGGTAGAGGAGTATCCAATCGCTTACTACCCACGCAATTATCTTGAAGGTAAGAAAATCACGTGGCGGGATGGGGTGGCCGCGTTGCGACACATCATCCACTTCAACTTTTTTGCCGATAAAAAGAAGTTTTTTGGGCCTAATATCCCGAAAGAATTCGTGCCAAATAGTGGCCAATGGCTGTGAGTACCGTTGTCACAGCAGGCAGGCCCTCTTACCACTGATTCCATGCTGAGCCTGCCACTCGTTTAATTTGGCTTGAGTCACCTTGAGTGGCTGATCTAGTCCGCCTTCAACGAATCCAGGAGGGTTAAATCCTGAGTATCCATTGAGAGTCGGTACTCCGGTTTCAATCGATACCCACATAGCATCTAACTGCACAGCATAACTAGGTCCAGACCCTCGAGCAAAGAAGAGGTCACAATGATCTTGATTTGCTGCTAACTGCTGTTTGATTCGTCCGACCCGCTCTTCATGCTCTTGTACCGGAAACGAGTAGTCATAATTAGCCCAATTCTCTGCTATTGCGAATGCCGACAAAAATAGTACCGCAGCCAGTCCCCAAGGGCGTCGCCAGGTAGCTAGCTGAGTCAACAAGATCGCTAGGCAAAGACCCACGGGTATCAATGTGAGGTGGATGAACCTGCCCGCCGCACGGATAGCACTGGCACCTGGTACCAAATAATAAGGTAAGAGCCACAGTGAACCGCCATGCCCAATCCGTAACGTCAGAACAGTGCAAACCATTGCCACTACTGCAACCCATCTGACCTGATGCACGTCTAGAGTAGATAGTGATGCGAAAGATCGCGGCCTTTTCGTAATGCCCCAATAAAGGCCGAAAGGAGCCATAACATACAGAAACCCAGCAAAAATTGTCTTCTCGGAATAGTTACTCATGTTGCCGCGGATAGCCGTGACGAAGTCATGATAGAGCAAACTATCTTGATGCGGCGTAATGAGCGCTCTAATCTCAGGCATATACATTAACACCTCGCCCCAACCACGCTGGCCCATTGCGGATGACATTCGTAGATAATGCACTGCAAGTGGCGCTGTAAGCACAGTAAATACAGAGACCCCGACAGCAACTGGGATCCTTCGGACAAGTAGAAAATCCGTCAATGTGGCGATGCGCTCTCTTTTAAAACACCAAGACACCAATGCAATAAGGACAAGCAAGACGAAAAACCAGCCGAGGTAAAATGCTGACCAAAATTGAAGTGCCAGCAAAGAGCCAGCAAGCATTAGCATTGCAATTTGACTGGTACGGCTAGTGCTTACGTTGAATTTCAACACACACCACAGGATCAGCGGCGCAAAAAACGCCTGAGCTAACTGCGGGTGATTTACGTAAGCAATCCGAGGCATCCCAAATGCAAAGATGTAGGCCGGCACGGAGCTACCAATTATCCCCAGCCTGAACTGACGCAGCAACAGATACATAGTCAAAAAGCTAAGTATCGAACACGATAGCAACCAAAGCTGCATGGAATGAAGCGAGTCTATATTTGCGAGTCGAAAAATAGAATATATCCAGGAAGTGCCGGTCATCACGTCGGACATGGCAAGACCATTGCTCACTGGAAAGAACAACCAGTCTGGACTCCAAAAGCGCAGATTTGAGTCAGTAAAAAAGTAACGGTAATTGTGCTCTAAACATAGATTAACAAACCTAGCGTCGCCTAAATCACCCGGTACCCTTGTAAAATCAGACATAATGATAGGACGATAAAGGACAAAAACACCGAGGATCGCTAGGATGAGCAGCAGGAAAACTTCGGCACTTCGTTCCAGCAACTTCAACGATGAACCCCTCAATTATAAGGCAGATTTGAAATTGGTGAGCTAATCTTTCAGGTAACTTACGTCGGAATTTAGCATGTAGCTGTAAAGTGATCTATCCCAGACAAAACACAGCCTACGCACTATGTCGCAACAGCCTATAATAATAGGATTTATTTAACAGACGCCATTGCTTTACTAGAATTTCTGGGGCAAAATGTGGTTACTTAGGCAGTTAAATTTGCACCATAAAGATCGCACTCATGGACCAGCCTTATTCCCTGAAGATAATCAACGAAGAAGTCGATAGGGAGCTCGCTCGCCTAAGGCAGTCATCGAATACTCAAGTGGACCGGACTCAACGTCCACATAAGCCAATTATACTGGTAACGCAGCGGGATTTAGCTCCAAAACGCGACCGCTTGCGGATTGCACGGTATATCAAACGCATTTTGCGCCAATTTATTAATGCTGCGAGAAGCATATGAACATATTCATAATGGTCCCCAGCCTCTCGCTTCACGACGCAGTGTGTAACGATGCGTTAAAGCAGCAAGAGGTTCTCAGGCAGGCTGGTCATAAATGCGAAATTTACGCTGAATTCTGCGATCCATCGACTCAGGCTATGTCTATCGATGAGCCTAAGTTAGTGGCCGGCATCACTAGTGACATCGCCAACACTTTATTGATTTATCACCATGCCGTCTTTTGGGCGTCAGGTGAACGGCTGTTAAGGACAGCGACGTGCAAGATCCACTTAAAATACCACAACATCACGCCACCAAATTTTTTCAAAGGTTATGATAACGGCAGTTATCACGCCACACTTGCTGGCATAGAACAAACAAAACGGCTCATCACTTTGCCTGGTATCACCCGGTTTATTGGAGATTCAGCCTATAATGTAGACGATCTGGTTGAACTTGGCGTGCCTCGGGAAAAAACTAGCGTAATCGCCCCGTTTCATAAAATCAGCGACTTCTCAACTGCCGGTGAATCTGAAGAAGTAAGAAACACCCTGAACAACGGCAAAATTAACATTCTATTCGTAGGGCGCGTCGTTCCCAATAAGGGCCATACCCATCTAATCGAAGTGATTGACCGCTATGCCCACCATTACGGGCAAGATATTATGCTCCATATTGTCGGATCTTTAGCGATGGCTGAGCCGAACTACTTTATCCATCTAGAGCAGCTAATCAATGAAAAGCGACTTGGGGGTTTCGTAGAATTTAAGCAGAAAGTGGATTTTGCTGCGTTGCACACCTATTACAAATATGCTGACGTATTTGTCGTGGCGTCTGAGCACGAAGGTTTCTGCGTACCGTTACTTGAAGCCCAGTATCACGGACTGCCGATCGTTGCATTAAACCGCGCCGCAGTGAAAGACACGCTAGGCACAGAGCAATTAGTTATCGACGAGCTTGATTACGACAGGTTTGCGGCTGCTATCAAGATCATAACCTCGAACATTCAAGTACGGGCTTATTTAGCAGAAACCGGATCGGCAAATGTACAAAAGTACGCTGTAGAAACATTAGCGAAGCAAACCTGCACACAAGTATTAATCTAGCAGTTACCCGCTCAATTACTGCTGTAGCGCCTGATAGATGTCCGTGAGCGACTTCGATAATGGAATTTCACATTGCCAGCCCAAGACGCTCTTGGCTAACTGTGTCCCAGCTTCGAGGTAAAAGCTTTCGTCTGGGCGGTAGTATTCTGGATTAATCCGGCTAACTACACGCTTGCCCGAAATTTGCACGAGTGCTTGAAACATTTCGGCAATTGGCACCGAGCGTCCAGAGCCAAGCACAAAGAGCTTTTGCTCGGGACGATGCTCAAGAATTAGCCGATACGCACGCACAACATCCCGAACATCACAAAAGTCGCGTCTTGCAGACAGATTTCCGACCTCGATCACACCATCGGTGGATGCATCGAAGATCCTTTTGGCAAACCCTGAACAAACAAAGTTAGGTGCCTGTCCTGGTCCTATATGATTGAACGGACGAGCTACATAAAAGGACAGTCGATCGCTCTCGAAAGTGCGCCCAATGTATTCCGCGGCTAGCTTACTCGATCCATAGGGCGAGTTGGGCTGAGGCGGTGTTGACTCGTCGACTATGACTTGCCCCTTGTGATCACTGCCGTAAACCAGGGCTGTGCTGGCAAAGAGGAGCTGAACCTTCTCTTTAGCGGCAGATTCTATCGCGGCACATAGATTGTATACCCCAACTGTATTCGTTAGGGAGAGCCTCTGGCGGTTCTTTGCCGCATCTACCACATGAGCTAACCCAGCCAGATGCACCACTGCCTCAGGCTGGAATTTAGCTATAAGGGCTTCCACCTGGCCACTATCGGCAATGTCGCAAGGATAGCTTTTGTGGGTTCGCCCAGAGAGAGTCAACTCATGCTTATCACGAGTGACCAAAACGACATCATGGTCACCTGCCAGCAATTCAAGCGCTAAGTAGTGCCCGACAAAACCACAAGCTCCAGTGACCAGGATGCGCATAAAATCACGACCGCCTATGAAGTTCCAAGTCAGCGTCCGTCATTAGATTAACTAGCTCTTTGAAGGATGTCCGAGGGCGCCATCCGAGCTTTTTCTCTGCCTTGGCGTATGAACCTAGCAGCAAGTCAACCTCGGCAGGCCGCTTAAAGCGGTCATCAAGACGAACAAATTCCTTGTAATCCAAGCCGGCCCTGCCAAAAGATAACTGGCAGAATTCTTCCACGGAGTGAGCCTCACCGGTAGCAACTACGAAGTCGTCGGGCTTATCTTGTTGAAGCATGAGCCACATAGCTTCAACATAATCCTTCGCGTAGCCCCAATCACGCTTTGCATCAAGATTACCGAGCAGCAACTTATCTTGCTTGCCAGCTTTAATCCTACCGACTGCATCCGTGATCTTACGGGTCACAAACTCAATGCCGCGGCGTGGTGATTCGTGATTGAAGAGGATTCCCGAGACGCAGTACATGCCAAAGCTCTCGCGGTAGTTAACGGTGATGTAGTGCCCGTAAACCTTTGCAACCGCATAGGGACTGCGGGGATAAAATGGCGTGTCCTCAGTCTGCGGCGTCTCTCTTACTTTGCCGTACATTTCAGAGCTGCTCGCCTGGTAAAAACGGATCTTAGGATTGACTATCTTACAAGCCTCTAACATCCGAGTCACTCCAAGCCCGGTATAATCACCGGTCAAGAGCGCTTGCTGCCAGCTCGTGGCTACGAAAGACTGCGCCGCAAGGTTATAGACCTCGTCGGGTTGGGACTTTTCAATAGCATTAATTAATGAAAGTTGATCGCTCAAGTCGGCGTCGATGATCTCGACCTGATCACGAACGCCCTCAAGTCTTGAGTAGTTTGGAGTACTTAGGCGCCTGACAGCACCATAGACTTTATAGCCCTTCGAGAGAAGAAGTTCGGCTAGATAAGAACC
>CAIWTN010000139.1 GCA_903915625.1 uncultured Pseudomonadota bacterium
CGGTGCGGCAGGATCTTGCTGGTCGAGGTCTGCATCTCAAGATTGACATGAGAGCCGTCATCCAGCCGCAGCAAGAGATCCAACTCAACACCGCGCTCGTCTACTAGTTGCCGCGGAACAATCGGATTTAGGACCTCAATACTGGCGATGGGAGATGGCGGTGTGATGATGCTAGTGATTAAGTCGATCAGCCCGTCGCGACAGTCGGGCGAAGAGAGCAGCATCTTGCTGACTACGTCCAAACAGGGGTCCAGGATTTTGTCAGGGTTGTTTATATTCATGTTTTTGTCTCGGTCGTTAGCCATGCCCAAACCTCGCTAGATCATGTGACCCATGTGTCGTGCGACACAAAACTTCGTGATCACATGATGTACGTGATGAGGCCTGGCGAAAGCCAAGGACATGGACTGACATGGACCATAAGGTAAAGGACTTGAGCAATACCACTGTGTGTGATGTCTCCTGACTTTAGCACCCCCAATCGCCAACTTTATATGCATCTACCCCCAATTTTGACATCCTTCCTCCCACCTAGCCCACAAAATACCAAAGGATTTCAGCGGTATACAGACCACAGCGCACTGGATCACCTGTTGCATAGCATTTAACCACGAGCATCACCTGGCAACAGGTCCTAACGCTTCTCTTTGGAATCAGATTGGAGCAACTAGTGATAAAGCCGATCCAGTTTAAGACAACGCACAGAGCAAGCTTTCAGGAAATGAACTACCCCGACTAATCCTCACGCTCTCTCACGAGAGCGCTCAGGTATAGTCGAAGTTTCGTGCTTCAGCGGGCGGGTAACCCCGCCCTCCACACCTAAGGACGGTTCCCGTCCCGTGACAAAGCCTGTCAAAGCATAATTCAAGATTACGCGTGCAGCATTCACGTCCCTATCAAGTCTGATCCCACAGCATGCACATGCGTGCACGCGCTCAGACATTGCCTTTTTCTGGACTACTCCGCATCCAGAGCAGCTTTGCGATGGCTTAACTTTCCTGGTTGGTATTTCGATGTAGGGAATGCCAGCGTCTGCCGCTTTGAACTCCAACAATGCGAAAAACTTGCCAGGGGACGTATCTAGAATGCTGCGATTTAACCCTTTCTTATAAGCACCGCCGTGGGCTGTCATGGTCTTGATGTTCAACGCCTCTGTAGCCACGAGTCTAGACTCACGTACAACACGGGCGCTGGTCTGGTGCAGAAAATCATCACGCTGATTAGCTAGCCTCTCATGGCACGAGACCAGCTTCAGCTTGGCTTTGGCCCTATTCTTGGATCCCCTCTTTTTGCGGGATAACTGACGCTGCGCTCTCTTTAGTTGGCAGTCGTACTTTCTAAAATGACGCGGATTTTCGATGAAATACTGGGCATGATCCTCAGCAACAATGGTGACAAAGGTAGCAGTACCCCAGTCAATCCCGACGGCCGCTGTGCCACTTGCACGGTGTGGCCGTAGCGTCGCAAAGGTGATCGATGCAAACCACTTACCGCTGCTCTTTCGTATGAGCTCAACAGTCTTAGGCTGGCCAGGACTGCGGCTACTTTTGACCTGATCAATAAACCTGGGTCGACCACGTGCTTGCAAATTACCAACGCCACTCAGGTGCAGTGTGGCATGCACAAAATCCGCGTTAGGCTTGAACTTCCAGCCATCCCCGTGTGCTGCATATCCCCAACCTTTAAAGCGGTCGAAAGCTTTAAACCTGGGAAACCCAGGTGCTGCCTCTCCCGCCTTCATACGCCTAAAAAAGGCCTGAAACGCCTTCTCGAGACGCCGCAGAGTCACCTGCTCTGACTGGGCATTGAGGGCGCCATATTCCGGAAATTCAGCTCTGAGCTGCGTAAGCTCTTTGGCTTGGTCGTAGTAGTTGAGGCTCTTACCGCAGCGACGGTAGGCATCTATGCGCTGCTCCAATGCCGCGTTGTAAATGCGCTGATGGAGACGCATAATCTCGACCATTTTGTTGGCCTGTTTGGTCGAGGGATAAATGCGGTATGTGACTTTGCGCTTGACCTGTTCCATGACCACAACTATGTGTTAGTTACTATGACAAAGTAATCGCTAAATACCTTGCATCACTGTGTTTACGATCTAAAATATCACTTAGTTCTCGTGACTAAATATCGTCGCAAATGCATCAACAAGGCGATACTCTCACGTTCTCAACGAACACTTCGAGCGACTTCTCCAGACTTGGGACTGTCAGCTACTCGAGTTTAATGGCGAGGCTGATCACGTCCATCTTCTGATGGCGCTTAATCCCAAGGCTCAGCCGTCGGTACTGATCAACAATCTAAAGACGGTCACTTCTCGCCTGATACGGAAAGAGTTCGAAGGTCACATTAAAAAATACTACTGGAAGCCAATATTCTGGAGTCGCACATACTGCTTGCTCACTGTGGGCGGGGCTCCCCTCTCGGTACTCAAACAGTACATTGAGAATCAGACCGAGGTCGAGTAATGGACCGCTCACTTCGCCAAGCGAAGCTCACGGTGAGTCGGCCTTCACCACCAACCAAGCCTCAGACGCTAAAGCGTCCTACGGTATGGTTGGAGTACTGGCCGACTTTCCGATAGATTTAGCGATCGGAAAGACACCCGTGCCTTTAGCTGAGTTGATCCGCATACCATTCGCCTAGAGCGATACCCCTCACACCACCACCCTCCAAAAAAAACAATCACCAATGCTCAGATTCTGACTCTAAGCCCAAAGATGAAAGGGTATCTAAACGCGAGGTACCTGAGTTCGGACAACTTGTAGGTTGTCAGAAATCAAAAGTTTCGAAGATATTGCACGCCGAACAAAAGATCTTGAAGTCTCAAGCCATTCTTGCGTTGGAGCGGTTGGCGATGGAACTTGCTCGTCCTGGCTTCACCCGTAACTTAATTGGTGACGAAAACGTCGAAGTCCAAGAGGGTGACGAGGACGTGAGTAAGCAATTGAATGACATGCGATTCTCTTCTGCAGCTTAATTACTTCACCCTCTCTATCGAGCAAGGTCCTCTAGTAACGCCGCGCCCTTTGCACAGGAGCCTTAGTCCCGCCCACACTCACTGGACCACCCGCCAACATGCGGTCGCCAGCTGCCTTAAGGGAGCGACTCGTAGCGAGTAACGTATAGAGCTCGCCAACAAGATCTTGCAACGAATCGTTAGTTAAAACGTAGCCGAATTTTGAGGCTTGCGCGTGCGTCTGGATAATCTCTTCGATCGCTGCCCGCGTTGCCCCTTCAAATGCTCCGCTCATGGTCACCTCGCGCTCAATTTACTCAAATTATCTCATAAGTTGAGCGGGAACCCCCAAGCGTGGGTAAAGTTTGCCTACAGCCTGCCGATGTCAAAACAGATTGGTTTTTTCATCGGGTCGAGGGAAAAGGCTGTGCATTACCTCATATTATGGACGCTAGATCTGGCGGTAGCTGCGGTGGTCTATTTTTGGATCCACTCACCGGCACTAGGCTAGTCATAAACAAAAAAAGGCCCCGCATTGAGCGAGGCCTACTTTTTAAAACTCAAAGCGGATCAGTGATGCGCGTCAGCTAATGCTTCAGCTAGCAGCGGGTCACCGATGGCCACCATCGGATACCGACGGCCGAAGCGGAAGACGCAGCTTAGGAAGACACCTAAGAAACCTAAGAAGGCTCCGATTTCAATCCAAGGCATCGTCCACTTACCAGCTTCGACAATGCTAGGGATCACCACTAGTAGAGCCACAAACCACTGTGCCACCAGAATAGAGCAGCAGATTGGAATTGCGAGACCTGAGGTCCATTTCGAAGCCTTAGGCAGCAGCGTGAATAGCGGCACCAGAAAGACCAAGAAGAAGACTACGTAAAGTAGGCTCAGCCAAGGCTGCTCTAAACGCACGAAGAAGAACTGGGTCTCTTCCGGCATGTTGCCGTACCAGATCGTCAAAATGTGTGCGTAAGTCAGGTAAGCGAAGAATACAGTAAAGCCGTGCATCATCTTACCGACGTCATGAAACTGTTGACGCTTGGTCAGTTGACCGATCGGCGTGCCGCGCACCAGGTACATAAAGAGCAGCAGTGAAGCTGTCAATGATTGCATCATCACTGCGAAAGACCAACCGCCCCACAGTGTCGAGTACCAGGTTGGTGACAGCGACATGGTCAAGTCGAATGCCAGCAGCGAGAAGGTCAGCGCGTAGATGACCAAAACAGGAGCTGTCCAGTAACGCAGCTTTGCGGTCGAAGCAGCGCCCAGCTTCTCAGCCTGTGCAGGATCACCGCTTAGCATGGCTAGGTCAGGACGTAGCTTTTGTCTGAGCTGCCATGAGGAGACTAAGACGATCAGTGCTATTGCAAACAAATCGCGAGCAGCCATGAAGCCCGGCCGCAACCAGATCTGCTTACTCTCAAAGTGTTGAATGACAGACGGATCTTTAATCCAAGGGTACAGCTCGTTTGCCCGTCCCAGCTTAAGCAGGATGCAGAGGAACATTACTGCAAAGAAGCCTAGAGCAACTGGCAAGAAACTAGCGAAGGATTCATGCAGGCGAATGATGGGACGGCCCCATTTAGCGCTGATCACATCCTGCATGCCTGCAAATACAATTCCGCCAAGGCCGATGCCAAAGAAGAAGAACAGATTAAATAGGTAGCTGCCCCAGGTGCGCGCCGCTTCGCCCGAATAGAGGCCACCGATGAAGGTGACGACACCAGCTAGCATGCAGAAGAGCAGACCACCACGAGCGGTGGCGCTCGGTGGAAAAAAGAACTGCTGACGTTGATCGTAAAGAGACTGCGAGTTCATCATGCTCCCTTCTGCAACGTACGCAAGTGCCTGATAATGTACCAACGCTCGGCAGGAGTCGTGGCATAGCCGTAACCAGGCATAACGTTCGCACCAAATGTGATGCGGTAGAAGAAGAATCCGTCTTTCCTCGGTACATAAACCGTCGGATGAGTCAGGTCAGGTGGTGCAATGGCTGGGTTGATATGTCCACCCTTGGCATCTGCACCATGACAAACCTGGCAGTAAGTCTCGAACAACTTCTTGCCCTTTTCCAACCCGCGCTCGTCGTTAGCGATCGCTTCAGGCATGGCAAATTGGACTTCGGCCTCTTCAGGCGTCTTCGGATAAAGAATCGCCGTCATCGACCGCGATCCCTCTGGAGGATCGAGATAGCTGCGTTGTGATTTATTTGCTGCGGAGTCAGCCATGTCTGGCGCCCACTGCATCTTGGTCCCCGTCCCGTCATAACGGCAGGAGGTCAGCAAGCTAGTCGCTAGCAGGCCCGCCATGACTCCCCATTTTGTCGCCAGCCTTGTCATGTGTTCCTCACCTCTTCGGCGCCACAATCGCGCAAGAACTGCGCCTGCGGGCTCGCGAGCTGCGCTCCCGGCAGAAAAATAGCAAATTTATCATCTGTGGTGCGCACGTCTAACACGCGTCTTTTCGGGTTCGGTATGCGGCCCATGACCAACATCCCTGCCACCGTAGCGATTGCACCGAGAAGAATCGTGAACTCGAAGCCCAGAACGACGTATGCAGGCAACGAGTAAATACCAGGAGTTTTACCACCGACGATAATCGGCCAGTCCCAGTCACAAGCCAGTGCCAAACCGAAACCGGTGACGGTACCAGTCAAAGCGCCAACCAGAGTGAACGCTCTCACTGGGCTTGCACCGAAGCCACTTGCATGCTCGATTTCGTGATAAGAGGTCGGGCTAAACACCTCGTGACCAGCGAAGTCAGGCCGCACGCGGACTTTCTCGATCGCTGCACACACCGTATCGAGGTGTCTAAAGATTCCAATGATGCCACTGTCTGGATTTGTGTTCTTAGCCATGGTGGTGTGCACCTCCGCTGGCTTTCGAGCTGAGCGGTTTCGGCATAATCAGCTTAATCTCCGAGAGCGAAACAACCGGGAAGAATTTCACAAACACGAGATAGAACGTCGTGAACAGACCAAAGCTGCCGAGGGTAATCATAACTTCCCACAGACCCGGCTGGAAGTGTCCCCAACGAGCGGGGACAAAGTCTTCAACGAGCGAGGACAGAATGATGTTGTACCGCTCGAACCACATACCGACGTTGACCAACACGCAAATCACAAAAGATACCGGGATGTTGTTACGCACTCTCCGCGACCACAAGGCGAGCGGGAAGATACAGTTACAGAACATCATGACCCAGAAGTAGAAGCTGTACGGCCCAACTGCGCGCTTCTCAAACAGAGCCCATTCGTATGGGTTGCCGCTATACCAAGCCACGAAGAATTCGAGGCTGTAGGCATAAAACACGATCGTCGAGGTCAGCAGAGTCAGACGAAGTAGCGATTCCAAGTGCTCGGGAAGAATGAACTTCTCAAGTTTGAACATATAACGAACTGGCAGAAGTAAGTTATAAACCATAGCGCAACCGGACAAAATAGCACCGGCAACGAAGTAAGGCGGGAAGATCGTGGTATGCCAGCCCGGTTGGAGCGACATGGCAAAGTCCCAAGATACGACTGAGTGAACCGAGAGTACCAAGGGAGTAGCAAGTGCAGCCAGGAAACCGTAACCCGCTTCGTAATGCCACCACTGCTTAGATGTACCGCGCCAGCCGAAAGACATGATGCCGTAAACTAGACGCTTGAAGCCGGTAACACGGTCACGAATCGAAGCCAAGTCAGGTACCAGGCCCATGTACCAAAACAGAAGCGATGTCGTGAAGTAAGTACTGATCGCCATCACGTCCCAAAAGAGAGGTGAGCGAAAGTTAACCCAGAGGTTGTTGGTGTTAGGCAGCGGCACTGCCCAGATGGCTCCGTGCCATGGGCGCCCCATGTGAATCAGCGGAAAGACCAAGGCGCAAATCACGGCGAAGATAGTCATAGCCTCGGCGCTGCGGTTTACCGTATTTCGCCACTTAGCGCGGAAGAGAAACAAGATTGCAGAGATCAGAGTACCAGCGTGACCAATACCAACCCAGAAGACGAAGTTGGTGATGTCGACCGCCCAGTAGACCGGCGGGCGGAAGTTCCATAGCCCTAAGCCGTAAGTAAAGTGCAGGGCAACAAATCCGATGCCGATTAACAGTGTCGTGATAGCAAACGCTAACGCAACATAATAAGCAGGATGCGGATTCTCGATATTAACTAGGATCTCGGAGTTTACGTCCGATATGGTCTTTGACCATAACTTTGAATCATCACTCATCAGCCTCGCCTCACTCCCACAGAGTTAACCCGCGCCCCTGACTATCCGTTCTTTTTGGCTTTCTTTACCCGACGAGCGCCGTGCTGCCCTTCGTGGCCGCCCTTCTGCTCACCTTGGCTGCCATGCTGCTCACCGTGGCCGCCCTGCTGCTCACCGTGGCCGCCGCCGTGCCCGTGCTCTGGTTTCGCCGTTAGCGAAACTTTCGCCAGGTAACTGACGCTAGGCATCGTCTTCAAGCCGTATTCCTTGAGGGCATGCTCACCGTTCAAGGCTAGATAGGCACGCATGTCTTTACGTTGCTGGCTTGCTGGCGAGGTTGTATCGAGCAAGTCACCAAAAGTAATCGCATCTGCTGGACAAGTCTGCTGACAAGCCGTCTTGATGACGTTGCCTGGCTGACCGACTGGAATTCCGTTTAGCTTCTCTCTGTGACGAGCATCACGTACACGTTGGTAGCAGAAGGTACACTTCTCCATCACACCACGGGTACGAACCGTTACATCAGGGTTGAGAGCGCGCGGGTTGCGGTCCTGCGGCCTAGCGCCAACGGTATTCCAACGATGGGTCCACCAGTTGAAACGGCGAATTTTGTAAGGACAGGCGTTCGCACAGTAACGTGTACCGATACACCGGTTATACGTCATCTGGTTGATGCCTTCAGGATCATGCGAGGTCGCAAATACTGGACAGACGCCTTCACAAGGAGCCTGCGCACAGTGCTGACAAAGCATCGGCTGGAAGGTCACCTCGGGTGCCTCAACCGGACCTGAGAAGTAGCGATCGATCTGCATCCAGTGCATCTGGCGACCGAGCAATACCTGACCACGCCCAACTTGCGGTACGTTGTTCTCAATGGAACAAGCCACAGAACAGGCATTACAACCAGTACACTTGCCCAAGTCAATCGTCATGCCCCAGCGATGCTGCTGCTTAGGCATGGCTGGGTAGAGGTTCGGCACATCATCAAGATCTTGGGTCTTGCCCATGTTGGCCACAGCGGTCGCAAGTGGGATCTCTTGAATGATGTCTTTACGATTCGCGATGTCGTTGTGCTTCTGGGTTTGAGCTAGCTCAAAGAATTTGCCAGTCGCAGTAATCTTGACGGCCTGACCGTAGGTAACAGGTGCTCCAGTCAGAGCATCTTGCGCCCGTCCGAAGGCAACCAGCGGGTTGATCCCGTTGCCACCTTGAATCGTACCGTTTTGCTTCGTGTGGCCATTGCCTCGAGGCACCACTACAGCGTCAGGATGTAAACCAGGAAGCGGATAAACCGACGCTTCAAACGAACCAGCGGGGCCTTCGACTTTAACCAGGTCAAACTTACGCAGACCCAACTTAGCTACCGTGACTGGATTCAGCGCAACCCAGGTATCCCAGGTGACTGTCGTCAAGGCATCTGGGATCTCTTGTAGTACTGGCTTCCACGCGTGACGTCCGTCGCGCAGACGGAAATCAAGGGGAGCCACCAAGCGCAAGCCACCGCGACCAGTGTCGACATAGCGGAAGCTGCTGCTCAAGTTAGAGCTCAGATCAGGCACTGCTTGGGTAGAGTTACGACCATCGAAACCATGTTGCAGGACTAGGTCAAAGTAACTTTCAGCAGGAACTTCCGTGCGGCCAACGACCGTGCGGATGTCTTCCCACTTCTTCTTCAAGTAGGCGCGGTAATTTTCATATCCAAGTGGCTTCTTCGCGGCAGCAGCAACCCACATGAGGATTTCTTCAGCCTGACGACTGTCCGTTGTAGGACGTACGGATGGTTGACGTACGCTCCAAAGACCAGCAACAGACTGCTCATCGCCCCAGGACTCAAGCCAATGGTGCGTATTCAGAACGTACTTAGCAAACGGTGCCGACTCATTAGGGAAGTCGCAGAGAACTGCCACAGTAGGAATCTTCTGCAGTAGCTCGGTCACGCCCCAAGACGGAGGCAAAGTAAAGACTGGATCGACGTCGATCAGCAGCAGTACATCAAGGTCTTTAGCATCGGTCAGGAAGCGCTGCAGGTCGCCAGTGGCCACTGGTGCCGGTAGCCAGTCCTTTTGCAAGAAGAGTACGGTCTCGTAAGAGCCGATCAATTCGTTAGCCAGGATCGCAGCTAACTGGAGAGTAGTAGCATTCTCGTCAAATGCCGAGCCGCCAGCCAAGAGCACAGCCTGTGCCGTCAGCATTTCTTCCGCTAGCTTGTCGAAATTAGCCTCGGTAAACCCAACGCTTTCGTAGGCGCCATTTAGCAAGCCTGAGTTAGCACTGAGCACCGCTTGCGCCTGGGAACGGGCTCCTGCTGAGCCCTTGACGCTTGGGTTTTTCAGCAGCGCATTAACCAGCAACAGCGTAACCAGCGTTTCGCTTCCCGGAGGAATCGGGAAACGCTGATCGGAGCGCGCACCAGTAAGTGTATAAAAGGATTCAAACTGAACATGCTTAGCTTTATCAGGGCCGCGGAATGCGTGTGCCTCGGTGTAGCCCTTGGTGTTGTATAGAAGCGAGGTACCGACATCCAAGAAGTCAGCGCCAACACCAACGATCACCTTAGCCTTGCTCAGATCAGCGCGCGGAATCGCCGACAAACCATAGGCAAGGCGATGTGCCTCAGCCGTCGCCTCAGCCAGCGAGTTGCTGTCAAAGGTATAGAGTCGGTTGGCATTCGAGCCGACCTTCTCCAAGAACTCCTTGAAGAAGCCGTGGCGATGGCCGGTAGCGCCATTGGTAAGGATACCGATCTTGTCGGAGGTCAACTTACCGGCAAAGTTTTCAAAGACATCATTCCATTCGGAAGCCTCAACGCGGCTGCCAAAACGAATCGTTGGCCGCTGCTGGCGCTCAGGGTGAAACAGCGCTTGAAGGCTCGCTTGTCCAACCGCACAAAGACTGCCAGCGTTGACTGGGTGATCCGGTAGGCCCTCAAGCTTCGTTGGGCGACCTTCGCGCGTCTTGACCATCACACCGCAACCGGCAGAGCAATCACCGCAGGTGGTAGCGTAGTGCGTTGGTTCGCCCGGCCAAGTGTCGACGGGTTGGTTGACGAAGGGGATCGCCTTTTCCACAGGACGCTGCACACAGGCCGCAGTACCTGCAACTGCCGAGGCACTGAATAATTTTAAAAGGTCCCGGCGATCGACATTGAAGCCGCTTTTTGCTTCCGCCGATGAAGGGTCAGCAGGACGCTGAGCCAGTTCAGGCAACCGTTCCTCGACGCCCTTGTAGTAAGGACCGGATACGACATTCTTAGCCGGCGCTTCAAACGGGCCACCAACCGGTGCAAACACCTCTTGGCCACGACGAGGATCATCGCTACCGGGAACGGGAGCAAACGGTGTCTCCGAATTCTGATTCGGTTCTCTGGTCGTACTCAAGTCTCGCTCCTAGAGATAACTTGGGGGCGCCCACACCGCGGCATCCCCGGGTCAATCACAGCTCTGCGTTCACACTAGTATCAGCTCTAACTCAGGATGCTCAGTAATGACAGGCAACGCACTCAAGCTTCGCCTTGCGCTCTTTGTGGCATCCGATACACCAGCCCATTTGCAGCGGTGCAACCTGCTCCACAACGTCCATCTCTTGGACTTTACCGTGACACTGTTGGCACTCAATGCCAGCACCGCCGTCAGCCTTATCCTTCACGTGAATCTTGTGCGGAAAGTGGACGTGATCCGGAAGGTCATGCACTTTGATCCATTGAATTGGATCATTGTTATTATAATGCTCAGTAACTTTCTTAATATTGGGCTTATCAGTAGCCACCAAACGGTGACAGCCCATACACGTGTTCAACGGCGGAATGCCCGCTGACGACGAGCGCCGCGCGGCGGAATGGCAATACTGGCAAGGAATGTTATTCTTGCCCGCATGAAGTTTGTGGCTGAACGGAATCGGCTGCTCTGGTTTGTAGCCAACATTGTCCACTGTATCGCCTGGAGTGTACATCCACCATGCATACGCAGGGCGCGAGGTTCCAACAGCCATGATGGCAAACATCACGGTCAACAATGGCAAGAGGCTACGGCTAATAGCGGATCGCAACAACGGCCTCCTTGATAAAAGGGACGCAGTAGGTGACAACTAGCAACTCCAGACGAAGGCGTCGCGCTTGCTAGCGCAGCTCACGTCAATCAAGAATGTGCCTAATAGCTGTAGCATAATTTTCCTGAAGGTCCAATAGTTTGTGAGCAAAAGCTAAGATGAAATCGGGGCAACCCAGATGCCTCTCTAGCATGAAGACCTGGTAAAGTTTGCGGAGGTCCCGCGGAACAACATGGAGGATAGGCTATGCATGCCACCACCCCATTCAAACTCGCCACCAACTACCAGCCGCAGGGCGATCAGCCCCAGGCCATAGCCAGCTTGTGCGCGGGCATCAATGACGGAGCTCGACACCAGGTGCTCATGGGGGTCACAGGCTCGGGCAAGACGTTCACCATGGCGAACCTCATCGCCCAGCTAGGTCGGCCAGCGCTGATTATCGCTCCGAATAAAACCCTCGCCGCTCAATTGTTCGGCGAGATGCGCGAACTGTTCCCCGAAAACGCTGTCGAGTTTTTCATCAGCTACTACGATTACTACCAACCCGAAGCCTACGTCCCGACCAGTGATACCTATATCGCAAAAGACGCATCTATTAATGATGATATCGATAAGATGCGCCACGCCGCCACCCGCTCCCTCTTTGAGCGCCGGGATGTGATCATCGTGGCCAGCGTGAGCTGCATTTACGGCCTGGGCTCGCCATCGGCCTACTCTCAATTGGTGGTGCCGTTGACCAAGGGCCAAGAGATCGCGCGCAACGACCTACTGCGCTCGCTCATAGATATCCAGTACGCCCGTAACGACGTGAGCCTAACTCGGGGTCACTTCCGGGTCCGTGGAGATACTGTGGACATTCTGCCGGCCCACCAAAGGGACGAGGCCGTCCGGGTAGAATTTTTCGGGGACGAGATTGAGAGTCTGCAGCTCATCGATGCCCTAACCGGCAAGGTGCTCAGGACCGTCGATGAACTCACCATCTATCCTGGTAGCCATTATGTTACGGACCGCAGCGACCGCGATCAGATGGTTCGTGAAATACTTGCCGATCTTGGCGTCCGCCTGCGTGAGCTCAAGGCCCAAAATAAGCTGGTCGAGTACCAGCGCCTTGAACAGCGCACGATGCACGACATCGAAACCTTGGAACATCTGGGCTACTGCCCAGGCATCGAGAACTACTCACGGTACTTGACTGGAACAGCACCGGGTCAGCCACCTCCAACCTTGCTCGATTACTTCCCAAAAGATTTCTTGACCATCATCGACGAAAGCCACATCACCAATCCGCAGATTAACGGCATGTACCGCGGCGACCGCGCTCGTAAACAAGTTCTTGTTGATTACGGCTTCCGTTTGCCATCGGCTCTGGATAATAGGCCACTTAATTTTGAGGAATTTCTTGGCCGCGCGGGACAACTGCTACACGTCTCAGCAACTCCAGGCCCCTTCGAAATTCAAGCGTCTGGCGGCCGCATTGTGGAACAGGTGATCCGCCCCACCGGACTAATTGACCCAGCCATAGAGGTACGTCCAGCACGAGGCCAAGTAGATGATCTTTATGGCGAAATAATTAAAGCCGTGCAGCTTCAAGGACGGGTGCTCGTCACCACGTTAACGAAACGTATGGCAGAGGACTTAAGTCGACATTTTGCCGAAATGGGAGTCAAAGCGCGCTACCTCCACGCCGACATCGATAGTTTAGAGCGCGTCGAGTTACTCCGCGACTTGCGTAAAGGAGAGTATGACGTACTCATCGGCATCAACTTGCTACGTGAAGGACTTGATCTACCGGAAGTGCGCCTCGTCGCGGTGATGGATGCCGACAAAGAAGGCTTCTTGCGCTCGCGCTCGTCGCTGATCCAGGTCGTCGGCCGCGCCGCCCGTAACAGCGATGGGCGAGTCATATTCTACGCCGACCGCATCACGGATTCGATGCGCGCCTGCATGGACGAAACGGACCGTCGACGCACGATTCAAGAAGCGTACAACAAAGAACACAACATTACCCCGCAAACAATTATCAAGAGCCTACCCGTCAGCTTGCGCAAGCTTTACGGGCTAGATCCAGAACCCGAAGTGCCTTCGGCTACCGTTGACGACTTGGCTGCAGCCGGTGTCGCCAGCATCGAAGAGTTAGGTAAACTGATTGCCACTAAACAAAAAGAAATGAAGAAGCTAGCAGCGGCATTGGAATTTGAACAAGCAGCAGATCTCCGGGACGAGATCAATCGGCTCAAGGGGACCATGCTCGCCATCGGCGGTGATGACTCTGGGCTGCCGAGCACAACGCTTACGGAGGGCGGTAGTTGAGGACTGATATCAACGCTCAGCTGCGAGAAAAGCTGCGGCAACTACCACGCGATCCTGGCTGTTATATGATGAAAAACAGTCTGGGCAAGATCATTTACGTAGGAAAAGCCAAAAGCCTCAAAACTCGTGTGGCCCATTATTTCGTCCCAGCGCCGCAGCTCGACACCAAAACTCGGGTGTTATCGCAGCAAATTTACGATGTCGAAGTGATTATCACCCAGACACCTCTTGAAGCTCTGTTACTTGAACGTACGCTCATCAAACACCATAAGCCTCAGTTCAACGTGCTCCTTCGCGACGATAAGGAATATCCTTATTTACGGATCGACTTCAAAGACACGTGGCCACGCATCGAAAGAGTGCGCCGTCGCCGCGATGACGCTGCAACATACCTGGGGCCATTTGGCAGCTCGGGCCAACTCAGGCTGTTGCTGGATGCTGCCTACCGAATTTTCCCACTCATACGCTGCTCGCGCCACGAATTTACCCATGCGCGTCGTCCCTGCAATTACTACCACATGAAAATGTGCCTTGGGCAATGCAACGTCCCTGTTGATCCAGAGGTTTACAAAAGCATCGTTCAAAGCGCTGTCGATTTCATTGCGGGCAGGAGCAAAGAAGTTGCAAGGTTAATTGAAGAGAAAATGGTGGCTGCTGCTACTGCAGAGAATTTTGAGCTCGCCGCCATTTACCGCGATCAATTAAAAGCCTTCGAAAGTGTCACAGAAAAACAGTCTGTGGTGACAGGCGACGTGGATGATGCCGATATTTTCGCCTGTAAACAGAATGAGACTCGCATCTCGTTCCACGTCCTTACGGTAAGAGACGGCAAGCTCATTGGCGGGGATAGCTTTGTTCTAAACTCGCCAGTGCAGAATGAAGACGAGTCTTTAACCGCCTTCTTACTCCAGTACTATGACGGACGCAGTTTACCGGGAGAGATCATCATACCGCGCGATCTGGAAGACGCCGAAGACTTACGCAATGCACTTTTGGCAGGTCACCCAGAGGCGGCTAAATTAATTTTACGCGTACCGCAACGCGGTGTTCGCCAAGAATTAGTGGCGATAGCTCTGAAAAACGCTGAATACCGCCTGACTGAGATCGCGCGCCTCAAAGAAAAAGCACAAGTCGAACTACGCATGCTCCAGGAGCACCTTCGCCTACGACGCCTGCCGCAACGAATGGAATGCATCGACATTTCCAACATCCAGGGCACCGCTATCGTAGCTAGTAATGTTTGTTTTGTTGACGGACGTCCTGCTAAAGAATTTTACCGTCATTACGTGATCACCGAGGTCACCGGATCACCTGACGACTTCGCTAGCATAAACGAAGTCGTGCGGCGACGCTTAGCACGCGCCGAGCGCGACGGAGATTTACCTGATTTACTAATTATCGACGGTGGCAAAGGGCAACTTAGCGCAGCGTCTGCAGCTCGTGCTCAATTTCCGGATTTAGATTTTGAATTAATCTCGCTAGCTAAAAGTCGCATCGACAAACGCGGGCGCCGAGGCTTTATCGACACTAGCGTGCCGGAGCGCAGCTTTGAGCGTGTATTTTTTCCAGATCGTGAAGTTGCGCAACCGCTGGCTCAAGGCACGCCGGAATTTCGCTTACTTACGCAGATTCGCGATGAAGCACACCGCTTCGCCATCACGCATCACCGCCAGCGTCGCGGGAAACTATCGCATGCCTCCGATTTAGAAGGCATCCCCGGCATCGGACCCACGTTAAGAAAAACTCTGCTCACCACATTTGGCGGCTTGGACGGCCTAAAGCAGGCATCTCTCGCCCAACTCAAGGCAATCAAAGGCTTGAGAGAAGCTAGCGCGGTGGCTCTTTTCAGCCATTTTCGTAGTAGCGAAGACGTCGTCAACAGCGAATCCGAAGTTGAGTCAGAGAGTGACCCAGATCTCGCATCATCAACCGAAGAATAAATATTATTCTGTTTATTTTTGCGATTTCCGGCCCGTTTTCTCAAATTATGATATTCTGTGAATTCACTCTAAACATGACTTCTGTTCGAACAAAAAATCACCGCTAAATGCTTGGAATCGCTACGACCACCATTTTTCTAATGAAATTATCAGAATTTTTGCAGTACCTTCCTGGACCACTGATGTTTTAGAAGAAGTTTTATTGAACTTCAGATCGAACGAAAGGAGTTTGTCATATGGCGCCACAGCACCACTTCATCAAGAAGTCCGTGTTACGAAGCGCGTGCGCAGCTCCTCTCATCTTAGGTGCGTTGACTGTTTACAGCCCGACCTGCCTCGCAAGAAGTTCCCTTAAAAACCCGGCTAAAATCATGTTTCAGACGCGCATCCAAGGCCCTTACGCACTGAGCGTACGCGATGGTCTCAATGAGATGCTGATCAAGACGCAACTTATCCATCACGGGGTCCAAGCGGTGACAGATCCCAATGTTGGTTTAGCGGCCGTCATGGGCTCACTGCCGTCTATCTTACCGACAGATGGCTATGTCTCTAGTGGTTTTGGCTATAGATTATCGCCATTTAACGGGCGTCGCCTGCATCATAATGGAGTCGATTTCGCTGTTAATTACGGTACTCCGGTCAGAGCCACGGCTGATGGCACGGTTACCTCAGCAGGCCGACATAGATTCTTGGGCAACATCGTTACGGTCGATCACGGTTTTGGCATCACGACTCGATACGGACACAATTCAAAGATTCTCGTACAAATCGGTGACCATGTGCGCCGCGGCGATATCATTGCCAAGGCCGGTAGCACCGGGCACAGCACCGGCCCTCACGTACACTACGAAGTTTGGCTAAACCATCGCCGCACCGATCCAAGTCGCTTCATGTTTGAAATACCAAGCGACTCAAAGATGGCCACTACTCTCGCAAGCAAAAAAACTCTGCCTGCGAATATCGCGAAGAACAAAACCGCTCAACTTGGTCTGGCAATGGGCGGCGAAGAGGAAGACACAGAGGCATTCATCCGCGCTCGCGCACTAATGCCTACGTTTGCTGAACGGCTACCAGTCAATCTGGCCACTGTGTTGGCTTTGCTCTTAGCATCACTAGTGTTAATTAGCTCACAAGTGCCCAAGGTTGCTTACGCAAAAAAATCCGCTCGGCATCGAAGCCAGTCGTCAACTCGAAGCACCGCGATCTAGAATGCAGTCATCGAGGGTCTCAGGCATTCAACAATGCTCCGATTGGTCGCGAACTTTCCATTCCATCGCTACCAAATACCGGCAATTTAACGTCGACGGCGTGCAAGGCCGTCAAGGCTACTGCCGACGACATCTCAAAACCCGCTCGGTAGTGGATGCCAGGCTTAAGCGTTCCCTTGGCTCCTCCAGCAATCATTAGAAGTAAATCACGATCGTAGCTGTGACTTACTGGGTTACCAATGCATGAGGTAGCATAAATACAGCTGCTGGCTAGTAAGTTGCTGTTGCCATCGGGTGTATTTTTGAATTTCTCGAGTAGGTAGGCAAACTCGCCCATAGTGAATTTGAACGCCTGATTCAACTTGTCAATAGAGGCCCGGTCACCATTGTGCGACAACGTATGAGTTCCTTGGGTGGCACCAACCTGCCAAAATACGGTATCGTTTTCACGACCGGTAAATTGGACGGTGAACACTCTGGTGAGGTCGCAGCTAAGCGCAACCGCGATCATGTCGGTGAAAAGACGATTGCGCTCACTCAGCGGCTCCTTTGTTGGCAATATCTCTAGATCTTGCGGAGCAGGCGGAGGAGTACATTGACTCGCGGCCAATTTATCGATGCCAACCTCGATGTCACGAACGGCCTGCGCGTGTGCGTCCAGACGAAGTTTATCTGCTTTTCCGACACGCGACTGAAGCGCTGCGAGATCGCCGCGGACCGCATCCAAAATACTGCGCCTCTGCAGTGCATCGTGCAGATTGTCGCTGGCTGCCCCAAAGAGCTTTTTATATAAGCCAGTCAGCGAGAATTCATGATGATTAGGCACGTTGTTATCGATCCAGGATGCTTGCGTAGGGGGTAAACCGCAGCAACTCCCTTGATATGCAGAAGAGACGCCAACAACTAAAGAATCAATTGGCGTCTTCCCTTTCCAAGCTTTGGCAACGATCTGATCTACTGAAGGCCCGCCCGGAGAACCATACTGATTAGTCTGCTGATCAGACCCATTTTTATTGTATCTGCCTGTCAATAGATAAGCCTGCCCGCCGTAATGAACTACCGGCACTGCGGGATGCCGCGTGTTTGAAATAACGGACACGTAGTCTTTTACAGGTTGGAGTGCACCAAGACCGACGGAGGGAACCCAGCCCGCACCGGTGGTTGATAGACGCCAGTAGTCGGGCATGGCGCCCACACCCCAAAACCACAGCCCGAAACGCTTCGGCAAGGGCTGATCATTAGCAAGAGCGGTGCCGTGGTTGTTCATCATGCTATCCAGTAACGGCAAGCCAACGCTCACTAAAGATCCTGACACCATACCGCGCAGCAACTTGCGCCGATCTAAGGCTTTAAATCTCATCTTAAGCCCCCAATAGTCGTAAAGTTCTCGCTAGCGACCAAGGCTAAAATTAATTTCTGGTACTGAAATCCACTGTTGGTAAATTCCTGCCGAAGCGCTTCAATCCGCGTTTCATTTGCCTTACCATCTAAAGCCCCCAACGCATGCCGGTACAAATGCCTGACAGTGCAAGCATGAACACGAGAGTTATACTGCATGCTAATACTAAGCTGTTTAGCTCCGTCGAAGGACTGACCATCGATCGCACCGGAAACGTCGAGCTTTAGTCCGGCATCCGTGTCTCGATATGCACCAATCCCGTCAAAATGCTCAAGAGCTAGACCTGCAGCATCCATTTTAATGTGACACGCTGCGCAACCTCGACTTGCGGTGTGAAGCTCCAATCGCTGTCTTTGCGTGCGATGCGCTCCACCTGCAATATCCGGTGGTATTGCTGGAACATTTGGCGGTGGCGGCGGCACTTGCTCGCACAGGAGTCTATTGAGTATATATTGGCCCCTACTTATCGGAGCTGTGGTGTCTGGTTTCGCTTGCGTAGCAAGAAATCCTCCCATCGTCAGAAGACTGCCACGGAGGCTATTTGCAGGAAGCTCAATTTCCGTGAACGCCTTTGGATCACCATCCGGAACAGGCAAGTCATATAGCTTGGCTAGTTCTGCATTTAAAAAAGTGGACTGAAGATTTAACAACGTCGTGAAATCTTTTTCCGGCGTAAAGACCAATGACTCTATGACGCGGTCAAACTCCTCCTGCATGGCCGAGCCTAGAGTCGGCGTAAATTGAGGGTATGCGGTAGAGTTTTTCCCTAAATTCGAAAGGGAGTCGAATCCTAACCACTCCCGGAAAAATTCCTTTAAGGCAGTCCTCGCGCGCGGACTGGAGAGTAGGCGCTGCGCCTGCTCCTGAATTCCAGTGCTGTCTGATAATTTACCTTGCTCAGCGGCTTCAAGAAGCTGGAGATCCGGGGTAGAATTCCAAAGCAAAAAAGAAAGACGAGCCGCTATCTCGTATGGATCCAGTCGCCTGGCCCCTCCGGATTGAGGAGTACCAATCTCACTCCGATAAATAAAGAAAGGCGACGTCAGCAACGCCGCTGTGGCAGCCTCGAGACCCTTAAAAACATCGTTCAAGTCTGTCGCTACAATCAGATGAACTTTTCTTATCGTCGCTTGCTCTTCTATGGATAGAGGACGTCGCCAAGCTAGTAGACCGATTCGTTTGATGAAGCTTTCGACACAATCGTTGATAAATCCAGTCGGCTGATCAGGTTTGCAGCCAATAAAAATCTCCGCCTTAGCCTTGTCAGCAAAACGCTGTGCTGCGAGGTCGAGAGCTGCTTCTCCGTACAATTCGACCCCTCGTGGAGTAGACGTGACCGTAGATGCGCCAAGGTTAGTAAGGAAAAGCATCGGAACATCTGCGTCCAGAGTTGTGCGAAGCGAAACGTCACCCAGAATGTCTCGGGCGGAATTGAGGTACTGGTTACGCGTTAAGCGCCGCAGCCCGCCTTTTGGATTTGCCTTTTGAGCATTGAG
>CAIWTN010000140.1 GCA_903915625.1 uncultured Pseudomonadota bacterium
CATCAGCGGCAGGATTGTTTCAACGGACGTATTTGCCGGTATCAACTTCGATGCGGCTGCTTACGCTCCCTTCCGGCAGCAACTCCTAACTGCGGGCGCTTTGGCGCAGGGTCTTCCCTCAGCACAAGCGGCCGCTTATGGAGCAGCCAACGCCAACAATACTGCAGCAAATCCGCTCAACGCCTTAAAGCCATTACAATTTCTTCCACCTTACCTGAACTTTCCGAATGCGGTCGAAAATGGAAAGACGGATGACAGTGATCTGTCCTACAGCGTCCGTCTGGCATATGAAGTCAGTGACAATCTCAATGCCTATCTGAGCTATGCGACAGGCTTTAAAGCAAGTTCGGTAAACCTTTCACGAGACAGCCGCCCAAGTGTGGCAGATCAAGCTGCACTTACATCTGCGGGCCTACTGCGCGTAAACCAGACCTATGGTTCGCGCCTTGCTGGACCCGAAGATGCGACCGTGTATGAATTGGGCTTGAAGGGCAAATTCGATGGCTTCGGCTTCAACCTTGCAATCTTTAAGCAGGAATTGGAAGGCTTCCAGAGCAATGTCTTCAAAGGCACAGGTTTTGTTCTAGCGAATTCCGAAAAGCAGTCCACTAAGGGTGCGGAGATCGATGCGACAATCTCTCCCGCAGAAGGGCTAGATTTCACGGTATCTTATACCTATTTGGATCCGATTTTCGATAAATTCACCCTTGGGTCTGCTTTTAACGCTACCCGTGACGTCGTGGCGAAAAATCTGACGGGCCTAGTTCCAAGCGGCATTTCAAAGCACAGCCTTTCAGTCGGTGGAACGTACAGCATTGATGCTGGCAACGGTAACACACTTATCCTGCATAGTGATTATCAATGGAATAGCGACTTTACGATCGCTCAAGGCCTACCCAACGAAGCAGGGATAGAATCGCTGAACGCATCGATTGCTTTTGTAATGGATAACGGTTTGGAGTTTAGCATTTGGGGTCGTAACTTGACCGAGCCCAAATATAACTCCGTACTTTTCCCTTCAGTTGCGCAAAAGGGTAGCGTGTCGGGTTATCCTTCGCCACCAAGCTTTTACGGCGCTTCGGTAAAGTACAAATTCTAATATCCTGAATTTCTCAGGGAAAAAGGAGCCGGGGCAGCCAACGCTGCTCCGGCTTTTTCTTTAGGGGCGGTATATGCTCACGCATTATCTCGAACGCGTTTGTCCTTGCGCACTTTTGGCTCAGGAATGATGCAATGCCATTGCCTGTTATCCTGAATAAATTCAGGATGACGGAGGAACTATAAAGCTCACAACAATTCAAAAAATAACGATTTCGTCATCCCGAACGCGTTTCGGGATAACGCACCACAGTCGCCTGATATCTTAACCGGGAAAATGGTGCCCGAGGGCGGATTTGAACCACCGACACGCGGATTTTCAATCCGCTGCTCTACCCCTGAGCTACTCGGGCTACGCGGTGAAAACCGCGTGGGAGCGCAGCCTATAGAGAGGCGATACGCCCCTTGGCAAGCGCAAAATCAGTCTATGTCGTCTCCGCCAAAACTATCTGCATAATCCGCCGGTGGACCAGGCACGCTATAGCCTTCATCCAGCCATTTGAGCAGATCGCGATCCTTGCATCCCTGACTGCAAAAAGGTTTGGTTTCAGGCTGTTGTGGTTTCCCACACAGCG